>DAOWNS010000049.1 GCA_030642465.1 Candidatus Thorarchaeota archaeon
CTTTCGTTCCTCGGCTTTCATTGCCTATCCCTTCCTCACCAGTAACGAATCCGCTATAAATAAGATAACACTCTCTTCTTGGAACACGTGTTCTAAGGAAGAGCCCGCTCGTTTCCTGATGTAGATGGTTTCTTGGCTAGAAGGCAATATCAATGGGATGCTGCCGTTTCTTGTTTCCAGAAGCCTCTCTTGTTGAGTCTTTTGCCAAGGTAGACCAAGCTTAGCATAATGGGAACCTCCCAGAAGAGTCCCATTGTAGTGCCGAGGGCGGCTTGGGAGCCCAGTCCGTAGAGGGCAATGGCTGTCGCGATGGCTATCTCAAAGTGGCTTGAAGAACCAATAATCACGGTGATTATGCCTTCCTCGTACCGGAGGTTCGCGACTTTCGTTACCAGCAGATTGATGCCGACGACTATGAAGAATCCTAGCAGTAACGGAACCGATACGAGCGCTATGAGATCAGGATGCTGTATGAGGACATTGCCATTCAAGCTGAACAGCACTATTAGCGTCGTGAGGAGAGCAATCATTGAAACCTTGCCCACGGCTGGTCGATACACGCCTTGGAACCATTCCTCACCCCGCTTGGCCGTAAGGTATCTCTTGGAAAGGTAGCCTAGGATCATGGGGATGCCTATGAACACGATGACGGATATCACGAGCATCATCCAATTGATTGGGATGTTTTGAATGCCCGTTAGCAGCGCGACGATGGGCACGTACAGGACCATGATGGTCACAGTGTTCAGACTGGTGTTGATGAGGTTCTGCTCTTGGTTGCCCTCAGCCATCTTACCCCAAACTAGAACCATAGCTGTGCATGGGCTTGCGCCCAGCAGTATCAGGGACACTATAAGCTGGTCGTGGCCCGCCAGGAACATATTGGCCAGAACCACTGTAACTATGGGTGCAAGTATCCAGTTGGAGAGAATGGTGAGAACAATGGGCTTAGGTGCTTTGGTGATTTTCTTGATTTCCGATAGTTGGATGTTCAAGAGGGCCGGGTAGATCATGAGGAATAGGCATATACCAATAGGGATTGAGATCCCCATGTACTGCCAGCTATTGATCGCTATGCTCAGACCGGGGAAGACTTGGGACAGCAATAGGCCGATGGCCATACAGATGGCTACCCAGAATGCCAGGTACTTCTCCCAAGCTCCAAGATGCATGCTGTCATCTGCCATGATCCTCGGCTCCGACGCTCACTCTTGCTGTCTGAACTAAATTTCCAGTTGCTCCAGATTGCCATCAGCGTCTATGGACTCGATGATAAGAGGGGAGCCCTCGCCACTCACTTTATCGAGCTTGAGCTGGTTCTTCATGACAAGTAGAAAGTCAAGCGGGTTCACGCACGCTTCAGGAGGCAGGACTCCTTTCTCAGTTATCTTGCCACGCTGCATGAGGACTGCACCGATAGCTGCGGGAATGCCCGTACCTTCCCCCATCGATTGGCCCACAGAGGCCATTGAGAAGTCGAACCGATGCGGCTTCCCATCGACTGTGCCCCTAATCACAATCTTAAGGCATCCACGCTGTACCCCAAAATCTGTCGCCTTCAGAATCTTCTCTCTCTGCTCCAGTATGTAGGCAATAGCGAAATCCAGAGGAGTAACTTCCGTCCCCTTGACATCCAACGGTTCCTCACTAACGATTCCCAATCTTACGACATCTCTAATCAGGTCATAGTACTGTGTAGGTATAACACAGCCAAGATTTGTGACACGCTTGCACTTGATGTAGTTAGGCAGCGTTATCGTTTCAGGATGCGGATAAGGATAGCATGTGTAAGCGCCAATACAGTGAAAGTCAACCAAAATCTCGAGCGCCCGTCCGCTCTCGCCAAAGTACTCAACCGTTTCGAACTTCCCATTCAGATACATGGGTATGGGAGAAATCATGCTATGGATTCGATGCGCAACAACGGCCGCTCCCTCCTTGGGCTCGCCGCCATGAGCATGGAGAATGTCAATTGACTCGACCTCGTCCAGCATCTGATCGGCACAGAGCTTGGCAAGAAGATTCGCAACACCCGGTGAGCTTCCCAGGCCAGTAAGTGCTGAGATGCCGGCCTTTTTCGCAGCTTTGTCCATTGCAAGAAGGATCTTGGTGGCATCGTAGTCATCACAGACGTCGACGTAATTGATTCCAGATTCTATCACAGCTTTCAGCACAATCGGCCCAAGCTTGTAGAAGGGACCGCAGCAGTTGAGTACGACATCTGAGCCCTTGATAGCCTCCTTTATGGAATCTGGATCGGAAGCATCCACCATCACAGATGATAAACAGCCTTCGCCAATCTCGGAAACGCAGGTCTGTGCTCCCTCATAGTTGAGGTCAGCAACCACTATCTCGTCGAACTCACCGATTGATGTCAGCGTCTTGACGGCAATAGAGCCGACAACTCCGCAGCCACCTAATACAACAACCCGAGACATAGCTGCGCTGGTGTGCGCCGTGTATTTAGGTCTGTTGCGATAGGGGAATCAATAGGAAGCCAGCTCTACTTTCCACTTGTCATCTTCCTTTCTCAAGTGGATAGACACAGGCATTCCACGCACAGAACCGTCTGCGTTGTACTTTGTGAAGAGGAGCGTGCAGTAGCCCTCATTCATCTGGTTCGAGCGGTCGAACTTGTAGTGGACACCATATTGTTCAAAATACCCTCTCCCCTGTTCCCACCACATAATAGACGAGCTGCCTTTGATCGTTAGCGCTTTTCTGTTCTCCATTGTAAGGGTTTCCGCCCATTTCGCCAAATCATCCTGCTGAAGCAAGTCGTAGTGCTTCTGCGCAACCCTCTTCGCGTCTGCAACAGTCATCATGCACTCCTCCATTTAGTTGTTAGATATTATCAGTTCCTGTAGTTAAGCATTGTGAGGCAACATCTTGTACCATTTACATGCCCTGTCCTCCATCGAAACTGTAATCAGAACAAGCTGGAATTCGGGAACCTGGCAAGAGGCGATTCGATGAACAAGAGTGTCGACACCGAGCATGTTTCAGAATGTACCGTCTGTGGTACAACTCTGATCTACGGCAGAAATGATAAGGAGCAGACCTGCGCATTCTGCGGTGAGTCGATATACTCGCCCATATACTGCCCCGAAGGTCACTTCGTTTGTGATACTTGTCATGCCGAGGGAGCGCTCGATTATCTCAACCGCCTAGCGGAAACCGAAACCAGCACTGACCCAGTTGAGATCGTGGATCGAGCGATGACCCATCCAAGCTTCAAGTTCCATGGTCCCGAGCATCATAGTCTAGTTCCAGCAGCGATACTGATTGCCATGAAAAACAGAGGAGTCAGCAGACACGACGGGTCGCCAATAACTAAGGACATTATCCTTGAGGGAATTCGCAGAGGATTCAAGATTCCTGGAGGCTTCTGCGGCTATGCAGGCACTTGCGGAGCTTGTGTCGGGGCAGGGGTTGCTTTAGCCCTATATTTAGATTCTACACCCAAACGTGCAACCCCAAGGCTGCAAGCTCACCGAGCTACATCTAATGCGCTAGCGTTATCACAAGATGAGCTTATTCGATGCTGCAAGAGAGCAACATACTATGGACTGACTGCCGCGATTGACGTGCTCAAGAATGAGTACAATATTGACCTCGGTCCCGTTCCCAGTCTTCAGTCCTGTATTCATTCAGAGAGAAACCCGGACTGCGCCATGGATGATTGCATGTATCACGTTACATCAATGACTACTTGATGACAATGGTGTCGCCGACTCTTGCCGGAAGGCGGTCAGCAGCTCGGCCATTCTTAACTGAGAGCTCGAGCGTACCTGCGCTACCAGTAACGAGAAACATATCATACTCGGGACCTTTGCCGTATGTGCCAGCCCATGTGATATCCCGATTCAGAGCCCGGTAATTTAGATGATACATATCCTTGTCCAGCGGCGGCAGATTGGTGATTATGTTGCCAAAATGATCAACGCGTACTACTTCTCCACTGCGTCCTTCCTGCCAAAACCTCAGGACTATATCGAGATCTGATTTGCGGTCCCCTAGGAACTTCTCGCCAGCCCCGCTCGCTACGTAAGCAGCCACCTTAGCGAAGATCTCACGCCCGTGAAAGGTTGTAAACTCCGGCTGGTCAATTTGAATCCTGAATATTTCCTCTATGCCATCCTTATGCGCGGATGGGTACATCAAGCCATTATCGGGACCGATGAAAACGTAATTCTTGGTTCTGACCAAAACAGCATCGCGTCCAGTCCCGACGCCAGGATCAACCACACATACGAAAGTTGTCTTCTTGGGGAAGTATGGATAACCTTGGAGTAGAATCCAAGCGCCCTCCCTCACTGATTGCGGGGATATCTCATGAGTGAGGTCTACAACTCTAGCCTTAGGATGAATTGTGTATATCACTCCCTTCATCATACCTGCATACTCTGACTCCGAGAAGTCAGTCATCAGAACTATCATTATTTCAACTCGCTTGAGTCCTTCGGTAAAACAGACAATAGGGGGTTGATTATTCTTTCTATTCTACCTCAATCATTCTAAGCTCGTTATAATCAGTTATGACTCTTATGTATCCACGAAGCAGGTCATCCACATTGGGGTTTCCAGTGTCCACCTTAAGCGTGCCCCCTTCGATGTCCCTGAGCTTGGCAGGAGTTGACATGATGAGTATCCTATCACGGTCAACCTGTCTAATCACTTTTGGACTGATTTGCTGATTGCCACGCCCAAAAAGCATTCCCTGATGGCCGATGGGCGAAACGATAATCCAGACTTTTTCGAAGTCCTTGACAATGCTCATGATTTTTTCTTCATTTACATCGTTGTAGATAGTTCCTTCACTGTAAACATCAACACCAAGTGTGGTTTTCTTCACGCCCAGTATGTCAGCCACGTTCTTGACTGTGGTACCAGGTCCGAGAATGTAGGTGCCATCTTGAGTCATGGATTCTACCACATACTTCGCAATGGCCTCCTGTGCCTCGTGTTCATCAATAGTTTCGGGACTAGCTTGTTTTGCACCTTGGAATCTTGCAGGCACAGAGGGTCCCCGGAGATATCCATAGAGTCGGATGATGAATCGGTCTTCCCTGAAAGCCTCCTCATCAGCATCCATCACCTCGAATTCAGCCATTGTTGCGGTGCCCTCAGATACAAGTCGAATTACGTCAGCGGCATCCCGAGGGTTGATGACGAATATGCCGCTATACATCTTTACACCAGAAGGAACTCCTAGGACCATTAGGTCGTTGAATCCGTTCTCTTCTACAGCATCAAAGATGTCTCTTGCTGTTCCATCCCCTCCAACAAACACAATCAGCCGTACTCCAGCCTTATACAGAGCTAGAATGCAGGCTTTTGTGTCATCTGCAGTGGTTTGTTCACCAATATGAACATCAACAATTCGATGATCGATTCCAATCTCGATGGAGTAATCAGCGCCCATTGCATCCGGACAAGTAACAAGTTCGATCTTTCGAGCATCCGAACTAACTAGGGGAAGGAGTGACTCCAAGAATTCCTTGGCACGGCCAGGCGCGACTGGTTCTGCACCAAGCTTCAATGCCTCATCGACAACACCGTCTGTGCCCTTCAGCCCAACGCGTCCACCTAAACCCGCAATCGGATTCACAACCAAACCAACGAGCATCTTGAATCATTCACCCAATGATTCAGGAGAATGATAACAACGCTTTAGCAATTGTGATTGGTTCTTTCTGCGTACTTAGCACATATTGTTAACCTCAGTTCAGACAAGTGCACCGACTGTTGCAGCCGTCATGAACCAGAAGGTCACCCTCACTAGAACTTCCTCAATGAACTTTGGTGGATTGTTAGGCGTTGCGTCTGCGGGCCAGCGATTGCGCCTGTAATCGTCAAACCTATCGAAAGTTCGGCCATATTGAGTTGTCATTGGTATCTTAACGTGCGTGTCACAAATCGTGTTCAGTGCACGAATCAGGGTGATGAAGTCCAAATCGAGTCTGACAATCCACTTGCGCATTATTCGGAAGAATTGTCGGGAGTCAATCTTTTCCCAATCAATGGTCTTGAGAGCGTCCCTATCATCAGCGCGTACCCTTGAAACATTGAACTTGCATTCGCTCTCCACCAGGCATTTCGCTTTCACGTACAGCTTCCTCTTAGACATCCAAAAAACAATCTCATGTTCTCCAATGGTTTTCATGAGCACCTTGTGGCTTCCCGCGGGAAAGATTACCTCAACAATTGGTGGGTCCCTGTATTTGGGATGCTTCTTGAAGTACAGATCAAGAGCCCACTGAAGTGCTGGAAACAAGTTTACCGGATAATGTTCATCAGGCTTCGTCATCGGTTACCCAGCTCCTACGCTCCACACCCACAGATATGAGTTGCTAAAGCTGAGATATGATGTCCGCCGTAGGAGAAACTGCGCACTTGGAATTCCGGTCAATACAGATTTGAAGACTGTTCGCGAGCCCGTACCAAGGTTTGAGCTAACTGTGCGAATATGTCAACAATACCTTCACCCGTCTTAGCTGACGACTCAAGATAGGGCATATTGCGCTCATCAGCAAACCTGCGAGCTTCAACGGGTTCCACAACGCGATCTGGCAGGTCCGTCTTGTTGGCAACGAGTAGTAGGGGAATATCCTTGTTGATAGCTTTTCTAAGCTCATCTAGCCATTCCTGAAGGACCATGAACGTCCTTTTTCGAGTCACATCGAAGACTAGAATTCCACCACTTGAACCGCGGTAGTACATCGGTCGTAGAATCTGGAAGCGCGATTGACCTGCCACGTCCCAAATTTGCAGCTTAACCGTAACTTCTGAGCCATCAGTCCTAGTCACAGTGATGTTCTTGACAGCGAATTGAGAGCCGATCGTTGTCTTGTAGTCAGTCCTGAAGAAACCGTGAGAGAAGCGCGTTACAATCGCTGTTTTTCCTACGGCCCCCTCACCCAGAACAACAACCTTGAACAGATAATCATACGAACTGCTGCTCATTCATTCGACCGCCGTTTGCTCGTCCCGTGTAGCCCTGCAATTGGACACGCAGGGGGGGTTTCTAAGGAGCTATCTTGAAGGGACAGGGTTGCTGCGCACTAATAAGCTTTCGTGAGTTAAACGCCTCCGCTAGTGCAAGTGATAAGATGCGGGCAGTTGAGGAGCGCAATGAACTACGTATCCGACTCCACCCACTTCAGGAACTTGGAAAGGAGCCTGTTGAATTCCTCAGGCTGTTCTATCATGGGTGAATGATTTGCTCCTTTGATGACAGCGATATCAGCCCGTGGAAGAGATACTTCTAGCTGTTTGGCTACCGAGGGCGGGATGAGATCATCGTGTTCTCCAACGATTACGAATGCGGGAATCGTGATTTCCCCCAATCTATCCGAGATGTCGAAATTATCACAGGCACGAAGGTCTCTCTGCATAATCCAAGGATTGGTCAGACTAATTTTCGCTCCCGCTCGCTTGATTTCATACTCGGGTGATTTGACACGCATGAGAGCACTCTGAAGAAGGAAAAGGTTGGTCTCAATAGTTTCCTTTGCCACACCGGGGCCGCGCTTCCTCATGTCAAGGTTGGAAGATGTGCTCACTAAAACCAGCGCGCGAGGCATACGGATTTTGTCCTGCAGGACGTAAGACATGGCTACGCCCCCGCCCATGGAATGTCCAATCAGAACAAAGTTGTCAAGAGACAAATGTTGAATCAGCGATGCAAGCTCGCGAGCGAATTGAGTTTCAATATCGGGGTCTTCTTCTTTGGCTTGTGACTCCGCATGCCCTGATAGATCTATTGCGATGACTCGGTGGGTTTGCTTAAAGTGCTTGAGCTGAAGAGTCCAAAGGAAATGCGAGGCGCCAGCGCCATGGATAAAGAGAAGAGATGGTCTGGTCGCTACAGGCTCTGAGGGAGCTTCATCGATGTAATGAAGCTGGAGTCCCATGTGCTCGAAAATGGGCATACGTAATCAACCTCGGACAAACGATAACAGATTCGCGGTATAAGTCCTGGTCGGTAGCCTTTTTTCCGCCAATGTATTTGAGCAGACTGTGAGAAGGATGACTGGCAAGCTCTTCGGAACGACTGGCGTGAGAAAGGTCTACGGCACTGAGTTCAAACTGGATATGGCCATTGGACTGGGCAAAGCTCTCGGAACATACCTAGGCAGCGGAACGGTCCTTCTCGCTCACGACGCCCGAACCACAGGTCCCATGGTGGAAGACTCTCTTGCGGCAGGAATAATGTCAACAGGAGTGAATGTTGTCAGAGCAGGACTCATCCCCACCCCAACTCTGGCATTCATGACGAAATACGGTGGCTATGCCGCCGGCGTCATGGTAACGGCGTCTCATAATCCACCCGAGTATACGGGCTTGAAATTCTGGTCGAGCACAAGCATGGGCTATACACAGGTAGAGGAAACGCGCCTTGAAGAAATCTACAATTCCATGGACTTTCAGGTCGCCGCATGGAACGAGCTGGGAACCGATGGGAAAATGGAAACCGCCGTAAAAAGCCATATCGATGCGATTCTCGCTGTCTGTGATGCAGACCTCATAAAATCAAGGGAATTCAAGATTATCGTTGACCCAGGAAACGGCGCAGGCTGTGTTCTTACACCGTACTTGATGAGAGATCTTGGCTGCAAGATTGTGACTATCAACGGGCAAACAGATGGCCATTTCCCAGGAAGAAGATCTGAGCCTGATGAGGAGTCTCTTGGAGACCTCGTGCGCATGATCAATAATACAGGCGCGGACTTCGGCATTGCCCATGATGGGGATGCGGACCGTGTTGTCTTTGTGACCGAGTCTGGCGAGGTTGTGAGAGGTGACAGAGTCATTGCGCTCATTGCACAGCACATGCTCAAGAGTTCCAAGAACAAGATTATCGTTACCACAGTGGATAGTTCTAGAGTCCTAGATGAAACCGTCAAAGCAGCCGGTGGAGAAACGGTTAGGACGCCAGTAGGGGATATTCAGGTGGCTATCAAAATGCGGGAAACCAATGCCATCTTTGGCGGTGAAGCCTGCGGTGTATTCATTCATCCAGCGTTTCACGAAGCGCCCGAACCATTTCTTACATCATGTAGAATACTAGAGCTGATGGCACAAACGAAACGCAGTTTCGCGGACCTGATGTCAGAGATTCCAGTCTATCCACTCCTCAAAGCCAAAGTGGAATGCCCAAATAATAAGAAAGAAGCTGCCATGAAAGAGCTGTCTAAAGCGCTGCCTGAGGCTATGAAGAAAACTGTGGATATTCTTACTGTTGACGGCCTTGGAGTGTTCCTAGAAGAGGGCTGGGTGCTTGTCAGACCTTCAGGGACGGAGCCAGTCATTAGGGTGACCTGCGAGGCTCCGACTCAAGAAGTCGCTGAGTCAATCATGTCCGATGCAAAAGGTACTGTTGAAAGAATTGTTGGGTCTTCATGATGCAGTGAAACGTTACTATGCAGACAATCTTTATAGCGGAAGTGCCAAACTCACACAAGAAAAGGGGCTTAATCTATGCCTGGTGACGACGAGGACTTTATCCTTGATGAATTCGAATGGGCTCTCAAAGATCCCACTGAAGAGAAGCTACGAGCCCTCGGGGACGTCGTAAGCACGATTACTAAGAAATTAGTAGATGCAATAGGAGGCCTGGATAAGCGCCTGTATGATCTTGAAACAAGGCTTGACGGAATTGATTCGAAGGTCAGCCAAATCGCCAGTCGCGGAGTTGCGCC
>DAOWNS010000169.1 GCA_030642465.1 Candidatus Thorarchaeota archaeon
ATAGGAGCACCAATTACAGGTGAAAGCAAGAATCTTGGGTTCCCACTTCTTCATTCCTTTCGATTTCTGAGCGGATGGAGTTTCTTTGCTCGTAGCCGTCAAGATCAAGAGAGCCTCCGGATATTTCGAGTTTCTCTTTGACCCGCCTATTAAGGTTCCTGATTACGGAACGTTACTTTCAAGCAAAATATTGGTTTCAACTTGTTAGCCTAGGCGAACAGTTTTATGCCGGGCCTTGAAATGCATCCATAAGCATACTCCACTCGCAAGGAGAGAAACGCTGTGATTATGGCATTCATAATGGCCAAAATTGAATCCGCAAAAGCTCGAACCATTTTGCAACATGTCAAAGAGATAGACGAAGTAAAAGAAGCGTACCTCATATATGGCGCATACGATCTCTTGCTCAAGGCAGTCTTCAAAACACCAGAGGCTCTCAGCTCCTTCGTAGTGGATAAGCTGCGCAAAGTCGATGGAGTCAAGGACACCATTACCAACGTCTGCGCGACCTATGACTAGAGGGATTTCCAGTGTCAGAAGTACATAGCAGACGAATCTACAAATTCAAGCCACGTTGGAGACATCAAGTTCATATGGGCGCAGCCGAAATACGCACTGCGGTTCTCAAGCTTGGCGAAGACGTGCTTGGTAGCCATTTCTCTGTGAAGGTTCTATCTGTAGAGGAGAGCACGCTAGAAGTGAGATGTGAAGCGACCACGGGTGCGATCCTGTACGAGATGGACTCGAAGATAATGTTCTCGATACTCAACTGGTGTGAGAAGGAGGACATTGATTTCAGCGTTGAAGAAATGGAAGCAAAGACACCTGACATGGATGACTTCGTGTAGAGAGCTCCTTTCTTACATTTCATGTGAGTAACACTCAACCGCAAGAAACTTCTGTGTTCCACCCGTCCCCTGCCAGATGTCACCATCCTCCACACTCCGGTAGAGTCTGGAGTCAGCACCGGCTTAGTCTGTCGTCATTGGAATGGGATCCCTCCTACAGACTTGGCTTCCTTCTCCTGTCTTGATGCTGGCATATCACTCCCAGCGACAGAGAGGGTCTTCACAGCTTTTGCAACGGCGGAGTCATTATCACTCATCTAAGATTCGTCACTGAAATGGCCGTCTGAGCACGGTGAAGAGCTGCGAACTCTCCATAGTACAAAACACGACTCCCCATCGTGATGCGGTGGTCGTTCAATTCAAGTTAGTTATTTTATCAAGAGTGAAATCTCTGTTCCATCGCCAGTTATTGGCATTAACATGTTTGTCAAGTTTCATAATCGAAGCCCAGTAGAAGAGCTTAAATGTATAGTTTACTTTACGTTAAGTGTGCTTTACATTGCTGTTTGGATGTAACATAAATGATCGTAAACAAACTCAAGGGTTTCCGCGAAAGAGAGATGAAGCAGTCAGCAAGATTTGAAGATTGGACCCAAGAAGGTCTAGCAAAACGACTTGGGGTGACCAGACAGACCATTATTTCGATGGAAAAGGGGACCTATAATCCATCATTAGTCCTTGCATTCAAAATAGCACATGAATTCGGAATGGCAATTGAAGATATATTTGAATATCGAGCTGAAAAAAAAATGAATCGTAGCCAATTTGTTAATGCTGTTGAGCTGATTGTTGCAGCTGTTTTGTCCCTCTGGTTTTCCTCTATAGCGGTGATACTTGCGTCGAAAGCGGACCATTTCAGAAAATGAAGGTGAATCAAGAATGGATAATAATCTAGAAAGACTATCGAAAAAGAGCATTGCAATATTGTTAATGATTATACCTTTAGCGTGGTTTGCTACAACGCTCATCGCAAGCTTAATTTCACCAACTGAATCTTGGCCTCCCTCTTTACCATTATCCGTTGCGGGCATTATTCCTCCTATAGTATTGGTAGGATTCTCTATCTATGGAATGAATCTGCGAGACGAACGTGTTTCGCAAATCTCCGACAAAGCGACTCGTAATGGATTTGCTTTCGTTCTCTGTGTGATCCCGCTCGCACTCGTAGTTCTTTCATTAACAAGTGCATCTTTTGAAACCATAATTGCACTCGTAATGGTGTGGATTGGAACGGTTGCAGTCGCCAGTATATCAGCATTCTACTATTACTACAAATGACTGGAGGTGATTCTTGAGAGATCGAGAATCTTACACATTTCTTACATCTCTGTGTTTCAAATCACTAGAGATCTGTAAGAATTCCATCAGTCCGGAATCTCCATTCCGCTGGCTTCTTCTACCAAGCCAAGACGTTGCAGTGTAGATGCGTACGGAATACCAGTTTCGTTGTTCCACCCGCGTTTCAGATAGTACTCATCCAACATCTGGTCTAGCTCAACTACTTCTCCCTTGGATGGCCCAAGAGGCGCACCTTCCTTTGTCAGTCTGTCAGGAAGATTGTCATCTGCTCTTGTCACACCACGTTTCACATTGAATAAACGATTCAGGTTTACGATCCGCTCCCCGATGATTTGCAGGTCTGCTTTTGAGAACTCAAGTCCATTGTGAACCTTCAATGCAAGTGCCACATCCTCGTAGTAGAACTCAGGAGGGATTTGCGTTCCATACTTGCACAATCCCAGACTCTCGATGACAACCATGAAGTCCTCGCACTCTTTCACCATTATTCCCTTGTACTTGGGGTTCAGACGTTCTGCCATCTCAGGGAGATACTCCTCTCCGAAGCGTTTCTTTATTTCATCATCAAAACCGGCCTCATCTAGGACAGGGAATGCATAGAGATGGTCCGCCCCCCTTGCCGCGGTAACTGCGGCAAGTCCCATGGACTTTTGAGCGCGCGGTTCTTGCCCGGCAATCTCTTGTTTCTTCACTGTCATCACAAACTTCTCGGTGCCTCGACCTATCTTCTCTGCGGCTCGGGCACTTCCCTCAGCAAGAACATCGCCGAATCCCTCTCTGAATGCAATCATCTTGATGAGCTTGACTATTGACTCGTGATTGCCCCAAGAGAGGTCGATTCCGCCTGTGTCCTCCGCCGTGAGTAAGCCCTCATCCCAAGCCTCCATCGCCCAAGAGATAGTGCCGCCCAATGATATCGTGTCCATTCCATACTGGTTGGCCAAGTGATGACCAAAGAGAACGGATTCCAAATTGTCATTACCACAACGGGAACCCAGTGATGATTGAGTTTCAAACTCTGGCGATCCGCCTATGTACTTGTATGGGCCTTCCTTAACAGTGGTGTAGCGTGCACACCTTTGCAGGCAACACCAGTCGGACCTTGGTTTCACCAGATACTTCTCAGTGATTGTTTCGCCGCTTATCTTCTCATATCCCTCGAAAACCCCTTGACGCATGTTGTAGCTTGGCAGTCTCCCTATGTGCTGCATCATCTCAACAAGATTGGTTGTTCCGTACTTAGCCCTTCCAAGAGTGAAGGGGTTTGCCAGCATACGACGATAGAATTCGTCCATAGTATCCATGTACTTCTTGGGGTCTGCAACCTCGATTTTTCCTGTCCCTCTCACACATATGGCTTTCAGCTTCTTCGAACCCATCACCGCGCCAAGTCCAGAACGAGCAGAGGCACGGTCTCTATCATTCATCACTGCCGCAAAGCGGACAAGATTCTCGCCTGCTTGCCCGATGTAGATCAATCTGGCTTGCTTGCCGTGCCGCGCCCGCAGAATGTCGTCGGTTTCAAACACATCTCTGCCCCAGACGTCATCAGCACTTAGGAGTTCCACAATCGAGTCATTGATGTTCAAATATACTGGGTCCTGCGAGGCTCCAGTGAAGAAAATGGCATCATAGCCTGCCAGCTTGAGTTCGGGTCCCCAGAACCCTGCCGCATGACTCTCTCCCCATACATCAGTAAGGGGCGAAAGAGCTGCAACAACGTGCCGCGATGACTGCGGAAACATTGATGCCGTGAGTAACCCTGTGGCAAAGCCCAAGACATTCTTTGGTGAGAGTGGATCAATACCAGTTGGAATGGAATCAAAGAGAACCTTTGAGAGATACCCTGCGCCCAGAAGGTACTTTTCTACAATCTTCTTCTCGACAGGCCTTATCTCAATCTCTCCTTTTGTTAGGTCCACCCAGATGACTTTGCCACCTACTCCGTGAATCATTGCAAATCCTCCTTTGCGTAGAGTTCCTTGCTATACTCTTCATGCAATGCCATTATCTTCCCATCGGGGTCTCTCTCTTCGAGCTCCTTCTTCGTGGTCATCCATATGGCCTCAACCGGGCAGCGCTTGATGCACTCGTTACACTGAATGCACTTGATGGCCTTCTCTGTATCAGGATTAATCCGGATTGCATTGTACGGACACGCATCAACACAAGAACCGCAGCCGGTGCATTTCTTGTTGTTAACAATCACAACTCCCTTTGACGTGCGCGATAGCGCCTCCTCCGGGCAGGCATCAATACAGGGTGCATCTTCGCAGTTTCTACAGAAAAGGGTGAAATCCAAGCCTGGCTCAATGCGCACGGCTCTTACTCGAGACCGCTCTGGACTTATCACCTTGAAGTAGC
>DAOWNS010000252.1 GCA_030642465.1 Candidatus Thorarchaeota archaeon
ACTGGGTGGTTCCTACTGATTGGAAATGTGGTGGCCTGTGGACTGTATTCATTGGCTGTCGCTCACACGCTCGCTGTTTTCATTCCAGGAGACCCCGCTCTAATAGTGGGGTGGATAGCCATCGTTATCATCGTGGTTACATTCGTCACAAATCTAGTCAGCATTAAAGGGGTAACCGGTGTACTGGGTGTTCTGAACATCGCCCAAGCCATTGTGCTCTTCGTATTCATTGCTGTTGGATTGTTCTTCATTGATCCGGCAAACCTCGACCCAATCCTGAAAGAAGGGACGGGTATCACTCAATTCATGGCCACGGTTTCATTCATTTACATCTCATTTGTAGGCTTCGAGTTAATCACAACAGCATCAGAGGAAATCAAAGACCCAGCTAGAAACATTCCACGAGCCATCATGCTGACTCTTATCATAGCAACGATCGTGTACATGCTGGCCGCTTTGGTAATCGTCGGAGTTGTGCCGTACACTTCGATTGCAGATTCTCCTACGCCAATCTCTGATGTCTATGGATACATGCTAGGACCCGGGGCATTCATCATAGGTCTAGCAGGAATGGCAGCCTCGAACTATGCGGCCCTCAATGCAACATTCCTCGCAACTGCAAGAGTTGCTTACTCAATGGGTAGAGACGGAAATCTTCCCAAAATTTTCAGCAAGGTTAGTTCACGTTTTAAAACACCGATACCAGCGCTAGTCGCATCCCTTTTTGTTGTGAGCGCCTTTGCCCTAACTGGAAACGTACATTTGGTAGCGTCCCTCTCCGATTTTGGTTACCTCATTGGACTTGCCATCGTGAATGCATCAGTGATTCAGCTTAAACGCAAGGGTCTAGGCGTTCCGGGAACCTTCAAGGCTCGATTCTATCCTGCAATTCCGATTCTGGGAGTGGTTTCATGCCTGATGCTCGTGCCCACACTCAGTCCAAGCACTTTGGAACTTGGCGCATTGCTAAGCTTGGCAGGATTCGTAATCTATTTGGTGTACGCACGAGGCAGTCATAGGCGACATAATGAGCAGCTGAACGCAGAGATTTGAGAATTCCCCTAATCCGAGCCCTCTGTGTCAAGCCATTCGCGTAGTGTTGTGGCAGCTTTCTCAGTCATGCCTTCAACCTGGGCTAACTCGTCGACAGTCGCTTGTCTAACGCGTTGATAACTTCCAAGGGCATTGAGCAGAGCGGTCCGCCGCTTTGGACCTATCCCAGGCGCTTCCTCCAGAATCGAACCGGAGAATCGCTTCTCTCTCAGCTTATGATGATACCGTTGAGCGAAACGGTGAGCCTCGTCACGGATCCTCTGAACAAGATGAAGCCCTGCCGAATCAAAATCAAGAGCCACACCATCCAAATTGTCTTGAGTAAAAAGCATCTCGTCTTTCTTAGCAAGAGCGGCAACGGGTACATAGTCAAGACCCAGCTCGCCCAAAGCTTTCAACGTAACGTTAAGCTGCCCCTTTCCACCATCAACAAGTATCAAGTCAGGAAGTCTGTGACCGCGTTCGAGGACACCCTTGTATCGCCGGAACACTACCTCCTGCATCATCGCGTAGTCATCCGGACTCTCCTTCACACGAATCTTGAACATCCTGTAATACTTATTCTCTGCCACTCCGTTCCTGAATACAACACACGAGCCAGTCGGGTCAGTGCCCTGTATGTTGGCAATGTCGAACCCCTCGATATGCATGGGTGCATTCGTCAAGCTCAGTGCCACCTTAAGCTCCTTCACACCTGCATCAACAATCTCTTCTTCGCTCTCACCCATCACCAGTATCTTCCGAAGTGAACGATGGGCGTTCTTGTTCGCCATCACAACTAGCTCCAGCTCCTTGCCGCCGCTGGGGACATGAATTTTGACGGGTTTTCCGAAGGTTTCCTCCAACCAGACACTGAATTGCTTCATGCGGGGAATGCTGACCGACAGCAAAATCTCGTCGGGAACGTTGGGGAGAATGAAGTAGAACTGCTCAACGAATATCGTTAACACATCAGCATCAGTTGTGTCTAGGTCAACCTCGAAGTAGAAATGGTCGTGTCCGATAAGACGGCCATTTCGCACGATTAGCATCTCAACGAGTGCCGCCTGTTCTGTTCTGGATACTCCAAGTACATCTCTATTGGCACCACCTAGGTCCACAACCTGCTGACGCCTCATGATTATGGCGATGTCATTAAGACGGTCTCGAATATCAGCTGCTTTCTCAAATTGCAGGTTTCGTGATGCAGTTTCCATTTGCTCCTGCAATAGCTCAATCAATCGCTCTTCTCGACCCTCAAGATAGAGACACATTTGCTCAACCAGTGAACGGTATTCTTCCTTGGAGATGTGACCCTTGCATGGTCCAGAGCATCGTTCAAGATGATAGTCCATGCACTCTCGTTTGACCTTCTCGGGATTACTACACATTCCAATAGGAATGAACCTGCGAGCTGTGTCCAAGAACTTTTCCAACCTCTTGCTGCTGCCATAAGGACCGAAGTACTTAGCGCCGTCTTTCTCAATGTCGCGGGTTACCTCGAAAACTGGAAATTTTGCGTCGGGGTCTACGCGTATCCAAGCATGTCTTCTGTCATCTTTCAATGCACGATTGAATTTAGGCTGGTGTTTCTTGATCAATGTGGCTTCGAGGATGAGCGCTTCTCGTTCGGTATTTGTCACAATGGTTTCTAGGTCCCTAGCTTCCTGCATTAAGTCCCAGACTCTGCGATCCGGTTTCTTCCGTAAGTAGGACCGGACACGCTTTCTCAACTCTTTTGCCTTGCCAATGTACAGTATCTGGCCACCATCGTCTTTCCAGAGATAGACGCCCGGCTGGAACGGCAAGTCATTTGCTAGTCGGACAAGATCTGTCACTTTGGCTCAACTCGTATGTGGTATCTCTATACATGAGAGCTTCGGTATATCCGCTCATTTGGGAGGGCAACATCAGCAATGAAACCAAGATGGACGCCCTTATTGGAATTTGCTTAACAGAATCACTCCGGCAATGCCAGTCAATAGGCCAAATCCGTAGAACGGCCAGCTCGTTACCATCTGTCCGAAAATCATGATACCGCCGATTACAACTGTGATCATGCTGAATGTCCCCGTAATCGAATTGAATCGAGAAGCAGGATTTCGCTGCAATCCTATCGAAACGGCGTACACACCTGTTACAAACATAAAGGACGCCAATAGAATTAGCGGAAGAAGTCCGTTGATTAGACCTTGGATGATACCATCCCCAGCAAATAGAGTCAGTGTGAACCACTGAGTGAACGTAGCGCCAAGTGCCTGAAGAAACGAGGTAATCATCGCCCATAAAATCGGCATACGATTAGACACTGCTAGCATCGCTCCAATCGCTACAAGCATCATCCCACAATAT
>DAOWNS010000272.1 GCA_030642465.1 Candidatus Thorarchaeota archaeon
GAAACCGCGTGAAAAACCTACCATTGAGATTCTTGGCTTTGGTGATAGCCTGACCGCTGGCACACCGGGCTACGATCCTGATTTCGGGGGAGATGAGAGGTCTCAATACGGCTTCTGGCTGTTAGAATCAAGCAAGAGCGAAGGGCACCATCACATTTCATTTGTGAATCAAGGCGTTCCTGGCGAGCTCGCTCAGCTCATGTATGGTAGATTGGAACGAGTGCTTCAACAGAAGCGATACGAAATGGCAATCATCCTTGGGGGATCTAATGACATTGGCTGGGGATATCCAGTTCATGCGATTTTTGAAACACTGACAAACCTCTGGAGCTTGGCAATCGACAAAGAATCCAGAGTTGTAACCTGTACCGTTCCACCCATCAGTTCGGCCTTCCCAGAAATACAGGAAAAACAGACTGAATTGAACGCTCTGATACTGAAAGCTCCAAAGGATGTTGAGGGGATTATCGCTGTCGACATATTCTCGGTGCTGGCGGATTCTAGCAACCTTCTTCTACCAACATTTGACAGCGGTGACGGCCTGCATCTTAGCATTCAGGGATACAGAAAGATGGGAGAAACTATCTGGAAGAGCATCTCAGGGCTCTTCATTTGATTATCAAGCCAATAGGAAAAACGTTGTTTGTTTTAAGAAACTATCCGCCACCAGCGAACATTGGCATCAAGTCCACTCGGTCACCCTCATTGAGCTGCGTTTCAAGACCCTGAATTCGCCGGTGGGGCACATCATTTACATTGACTACAATGTCGCCCTTAACGTCTGATGATACGCGATCAAACACGTATGTTTCAACATGGTCACCGTATCTGTCTGCAAGAGTAAGTAGCAAATCTCTAAGCTTTGCACCATCTAAGAGCCGGATTGCTTCGGAGCTCTTTGAGAGCTTTGATTTGAGGAAACCGAAGTAAGTGACTTGTATCATCATCTCGGAATCAGGACTCCTTCTTGTTTGCTTATTCCATTTGTGTGAACGTAAAATAATGTTGAGGTAGGTGCCTTCCTTAGCTTTGCGCGCTTTACAAAAAAAGAGATGGAGAAACCCCGCCATTGTGACAGGGCTCTCTTCCTACTCAAATATCGTGTAGACTCTTACTTGGATGCACCTGCTCCGCGTTTCTTGAGGACCACGAGTACAACTACCACAAGCACCACACCAACACCGGCGAGGAGAAGTAGGGTTGTAGGATCAAGACCTAGTATCCCTGCCGTCACTGTCACCATAACTGTGTCAAAATCTCTATTGCCAGAAGTATCGATAACTTCCATTGTGAAGTTATACACGCCTATTTCGAGATTCTCGATATTCACATCAACTACGGCACCATGCCACGCTTCACCGAGTTCTTCAGTACCATTGACGAGTAGTCGATAGCTGTCCGGAAACAGATCATACGCAGTCCACGTTACGCTCACCGCGACACCAGCGGCAATCGTAACATCTTCTGGATTGTCGATGGTCGGTAGGGTAGTGTCCTCAACGAGCACCATGACCTCATCCCCTGCTTCGTATCCTAGAGAGTCTGAAACTAAAAGCAAGACATGATGCGTGCCGGGTAGGAAATCGTCCACATTGAACGCGAGTGACCCACTAGACCATTCTCCTGTTTGTGCCACTTCACCATCTACAACGACTGTGAATTCTGTGGGGCTCCAACTCGCGGGATGCCATGTGATTGTGTTCCCAGAAGAACCTCCCTCAAACTGCACGTCGGATGGATGATCAATGGATGGTCGCAACATGAATGCAATCTCGTTCATCCAGAGCTCATAGCAGTCAGGATAGGTCGAGTCATCGGTGTCATTCACGTACTCTGTAAGGAGCATCGAATTCGTCAGGAACTGCCCGTTTGGTCCGAGAATGATGCTGGCGTTTGTCTTACTGGGAACTGTGCTGTACCCTGCGAGAACAGTGCCATTGTCAAGGGCGGTCAGATTGGATGCATCTTTCGTGCCGGGATGCAATGTAGGACTGGACATATTCCAGATGTCTATCAAGACAGGACTTGTGAATATGGGATGTTGACCCTCCCAAAGATAGAATGGTATTGTTTCGTCATAGGTATTGGTGGCTCCCGTGAACCCAAGATGATTCCAAAGATACTCGTATGTACTTCCGGAAAGGTACCACGAGCTCATTATGAGTCGCCCATTACCTTGAGCATGGTCGTAGATGTCATCGAAATAGCTTCCTGGACCCCAATATAGATTGTCAAAGATAACTAGGTCCCACTCATTTGCATGTAGGCTAAGGTTGAAGTAATCAAGGTCGTAAGTCAGCTGGAACCGAACACCCAGATCTCTGAGAGCCGTTGCAACTGGTCCTTTGTACGGGTTATTGTTTGCAGTTCCTCCATAGCTACTCCATGTATCAGCATACATTAAGACTGGGGCACCTCCAGCGGTCAACCAATTGGCCATACTTAGACTCAGGTGACGATTATCGCTATTTTCAATGTATTCGGCAAAGTAGTTGACATCTCCAGACACAAGGACTCTTCCCATGCCATATTCCAGCCCACCAATGAGTGTGTTTCCGCCATCGACCCATATGGGATAGGCTGGACTGGAGTAGTTAACAAACGAGCCGGCGCTGAAATGTACTTCGGCAACCTCTTCGTTGATGGGGTGCGTGAATGAATCTGTTGTAACAAGGCCAGACCCATAATCAAATGATGTATTGAGAGAGAGATCAAAGCTGGTTAAGAGGTAGTTTAGGTTATGGTTTTCTGATGCAAAGAAGGAATTCCACTCGCCCATTACAAAGAGACCGCCACCTTCTTCAACCCAGCTGGTCACAGCGGCAACCTCTCCCGCAGTAAAGTTCCATTCCGGCGTGTTAATCACTAGCATGTCATATGGTGCGAGATTCTCCGTCGTCAGATTGCCCTCCAACGAATAGTAGAGCTTATCCACAGTGAAGCTGTGGTTAACTAGGTTGTCTCTCCAAAGGCTGTATTCACTTATGACATTGAAGCCAGCAGGGTCACCCGCATCAATACCGTAGTACGGGAAGTGCGAGTAGTCAAAGAGAACTCTTCCTTTTGGTCTTGGGCACAGCCAGTCAATGGAGTCGACGATTATTGATTCAAAACAGGTAGGAATCGTGC
>DAOWNS010000231.1 GCA_030642465.1 Candidatus Thorarchaeota archaeon
CAAAGATTAATCAGTATGAAAAGCCAGGTGTATTGACAGATATAAATTCCGATGGATGCAAGTTTAATTTTAGCGTCTCCGCTGATGATCCAACAGAAATAATCCAAAAGGATGATAAAATTACGATCTCTTTTCAACTACTGGGGATAGAGGGTGATCAGAAATGCAATGGAAAAGTCCGAAACATAGAAAAAAACAATGACAGATTATCTGTGGGCATTCAATTTGATGAACTAAATCCGGAGGTTATGAGAAAAATAGAAACTTATGTAAAAAGCGTACCAGAATATGACCTGATTAAGAATCGCTTTGTATAATGTTCTCAGGCCAACCGGAGTTCCTGAAAGAATCACCAAAGAAGATATATTACAAAAGTACAGTGTTCAGTTGGAATGATTCTATTCCTGAATCTGACTGCTCTTTCCTGAAATTCCCTCCTTACCCTTATAAGATGATTCACAAGAAATGGCAGTATCATCTTAGCAAGATGCTTAGGCAGATGGTGCCGACTGACGAGATGAAGTCTCTGATAGATCGTTTGTACAAGAAGTATCAAAAGGGATTTGTAGCCTATGTGACCAAAGGAAGGGTCCCTGAGCGATGCAGTGGGTTAGCCAAGTATCTGGCTAAATATGTAGCTTCCCCTCCGATAGCTGTCAGTCGGATTGATGGCAAATACATGAATCCACGCATTATGTTGAGATTGTAACATTGTCCATATTCCGGTGAATGCGTACTCAAAACTATTCACTCTGTCGGCTATTTAAAGCCGCTGCTCATTGTATGCCTATGTCAGTTATTTTATTTTATCTCATCGCCTACATCATGCGCTGTCAACGTGACGGGTTACTCTCCGCCGTTGATCCTGATGACCTTCCACGTATATTTCCCCTTTCTATCGTTCCACTCGCAGACAGAGGAGCCAGAGACGTGGTTAAGGTCTTCCAGGAAGAACTCTTGGATGAGCGCCGGGGTAACGTAGTGGTCATCGACGAACCCAAATGGATTCCCCTCGTTAATCCTGATGTGCCCATCAAATGCTTTGTAGTAATCGTTGCCTTCGGGAAGCATTTCAATGACTCGGAATGAAACGGGGTAGTCGCGGTTACGCTTCGTATCTTTCTTTATCTTGATCTCCACGAACATTCCAAGCTTCAGAGTCGCTGCGTCGGGGAGTCTATCGTAGTGAAGCAGGCAAAATTCCTGCCTTGATGTTTTGACATGCACAATCTTCTTGGCGTCATTTATGTGGGACACCACGCCGCCGAAAGAGGGCAGAAGGTCCCATTCATCGCCGTCTCGCTTCTCAATGGTCACCACAATTCTCTTATCGCCGAATGTGTCTGTTTTCAGTCTCACGGGGCTACCTATGGGCAGTTCCTTTACGTGTGGAAATTTCGATGGGTTGACAGGCATTTCATCGAGCGACTGGCCGTCTCCCGTGCCCACAAACAGAAGTGGCTTCTTATCCTTCGTGCCCTCTCTGTGACCGGTGACAAGGGCATCAACCCAAGGCAAATTGGCGGTAAGGATATCTTGGGCATTAGAAGCATGAGACTTGTAGAGAGCTTCATTGCTTGCTACGGCTTCAGCGTTGATGAACCACTCCTGCTGCTGAAGGTTCTGCAAGTCGCTTGGGATTTTCCATTTTTCATTGGTGCGTATTTCGACGGCAGTGAGAATCTCTTTCTTGGCCTCAGGATAAGCGCCCTCGGACTGAAGCAGATCTGCGAGCTCAAGATGGACGTTTACACGGAAGGAATCTGACTTAACCTTACACTGGAGTGATTTGCAGAGGCAGGCCTTCTTTGGCTTTGGATCAGTGTACGTTGAGGCCAGAACATCCCATGCCCAGAATTCGGCCTGTTTGGCTCGGACAATGGGGAGAACGATCTCTTTTGCCGCATCGAGGTCACCGGTCTTTGCCAGCGCCTTTCCATAATAATACGGAAACCACTGTTGTTCAGGGAAACTCTTATAGTTGTCACCGATAAATTTGCTTATCCATATAAAATCCGCCGTCTCATCGTGCTTTTTGCCAGCCTGATGCAGCGCTTTGATTACTCGTTCAACTAAGCTGTCAAAATATTTCCCTGAATTCTGAGAATACTGCTGCTGGCGATCCTCGTATCTGATGTTTTTAAGGCCCCACCATTTCACAAATTGAATATAGTTCGGCAGTCGATCCGCCACCCATGTGGCAGACGCCAGTATGCGAGAATGAATGTCACTGGGATTCTCGACAGCATGCAGGCCTTCGTACTCGCGCAACAGGGGCACGATCTGTCCAGTCTGAGCATTTTTAGGAAGATCCTTCAGGCATCGCCACAACTCCCAGGCCAGCCCCTCGCATGCTTCCTTGGATTGGGGAGATTGCCGAATAGCTTGGCGATACAGTTTTAGGGCTTCAGTATATTCCCTATTTTTACTCTTAGCTTTGGCCTGTTGCAGTAACTGGAATGATGGGTCCGTGAGTCCCGAATAGTATTCACGTCGAGAAAGCAACAAGTCCTCATTTTCGGGAATGTTGAGGGTGTTGAATTCTTCAACCAGCCTCTTGGCGGCATCCAGGTCTCGATTCACTATCGTTTTGATAGCATCATGTAGGGCCCAGCCATACGCACGGACATTCCATATGTCGGAGCTATCTTCTCTCATCACCTGTCGAGCCAGTTCAAGGGCCTCTTGAATCTGTCCTGCTTTACGAAGTCTGTTTACTTCTCTGCTATCAGTCACGAACTCATCTCCCGTCTTTTCCTGCAACAATAGATTTCAGTTGGGTTCTTGCAGAATCAAGCTGACTGAAATCGTAACGCACGACATCAGCATCAAATGGACCGGAGCAGAAACTGTCCCAAACACTGGCAATCGCCCGGGCCAGCATAACAAAGTCGAAACGATAGTCAGAGAAGGGCTTGAGAGCAGAATAGTAGTAGTCTACTTCTGCCAACGGATTCTCAGTAGCTGAGCCGCGAGCGCACCAGAGCTGTTCTAGAGATGCCCTTTCCCCAGGCACAATTTCATGGAAGCGAACGGAAACACCCTTCTTGTCTGTGGCGTATACATTCAGGCAGCCCAATGGCTCAGAAGCCTTCTCAATAGTTAACTGAGAATGAAAGTACGGCTCTTTCTGTTCCTTCTTAACGGCATACTCAAATCCCTGGGAACGAAGAAAAGCAACCACCTCGCCGATATGTTTGTAGAATACCGAATCCAAGTCCTCTTCTTGCGCAGAGGCCTTTGCCAACGCACCAGCCTTGGCAAGCTGATCGGCATGCTCGTTCCATTTGTCGCCAGTGTGCGCTGCAACCTTCACCCATTCAACATCTACAGACACTGCATTGATGTAGTCCCTGTATTCTTGTGTGATGGTCTTCTTTGCCTTCCATTCTCCAGTCGCCCACTTCTCGATCCCCTCATAGTCATAGAAGATCGTCACGGAGCTTAACCCATTTGACATACACCATTTCAGCGATTTCCTGACTGCGGCCAGTTCACCGGCAACCTGCCGCGTTGAACCAGCGACATCAGGATCAACATGCCCCTGCGTCTCCCAAAGTATCTTGCCATCCTTAACGAAAACCGCCCCGTAGCCGACAGATTCTTTGATATACGAGCCGTCGACATAGA
>DAOWNS010000104.1 GCA_030642465.1 Candidatus Thorarchaeota archaeon
AAGAGCTTGAATTGCTTCGGCAAATAGAAGATCGTATTGACATCGAGGATGCAAGAAAGGCGCTTGCTGAACCTGGCGATAATATCCCTGCCCAAGAAGTTTGGAAACTGTTGGGATTTTAAGCTATGCAGTACTCGATAGAGTTTCGTCCTGCTGTGCTCAAAAGTCTAAAGCGGTTTCCCAGGCGTGATTTGGTGCGGATTAAGAAGAAAATTGAAGAACTCTGTAACAACTTGCCAGCCCCTGCTACAACAAAGATGAAAGGCGACAATCCTTTCCACAAAGTTCGGTCAGGCAATTACCGCATCATCTACGAAATTCATGACGACAGATTGGTCATTTTGGTTATGAAAGTTGGGCACAGAAAGGACGTTTACAAAAATCTCCCGTAATTCCAATTTTTGCCATTCCTTTAGTTTTCATTTGGAGCTCCAGGTACTATAACGGCGTGGTCATCTTGCCCCCGCTTTTGGGTGGGGTCAGATGCAGGGAGTGTTTGGTGGCGTTAGCCGCTCCCTGGGTCTGAGTGAGCGCATACCCGTTCGGGCAAATTGTCGATAGTTCACAGTACGGTTCCAGAGAAATCTGGTGGGTTGAAGCACTAGACTAGGTGTAGTGATAAATCAAATCCAAACTGAGTCAAAGAGTATCTTACCTCAGCTAGAAGCTAGGATACCGCAATGCCTGTCCTCAGCCAAACAGGACGATCACCAAAACACCAGCAACGAGAAAAAGTCCCAACAAGGCTAACCACATCAATTCAGAATCTTGGTTCCTCGGAATTGGTTCAACCACTACAGTTGGACGAACAGATGCGGCGCGATAACCTGCGACAAAGCCCAGGACAGCGCTCACTGTAGCAAGCAACATTGGAGCCCATAGCCAAATGGGAAGACTCATAGCAGCATTCATGTGTACAATAACCTCCGATTGAATTTTTAAGCTAATACGATCAGGTTCAACCGCTTAATGCACACATCATATCAGATACAGCTTCACTGTGAATCCGAGACATAGTAATCAGTCAATCTGATATACGTCTTTTTCTGAGTTCGCCCTCTTGTCCGATTTCGGTCTAATTCCTCTACGCCTGAAGTATTTCCTATACATGTAGCCAATGATATCAATCGCGTCTTCTTCCGTGGTTCATTCACCAAGCCGCACAGGTCATACAACTATAACCCCTTCGCAGTGAGATCGTCCATAAGTTCTTCCAGTTCTTCCACCTCCTGGTATTTTGATGTCTCCGTCATGCCCAGAGCTTCATAACAATCCAATGCAGCCTGCAAACACAACAATGACTTGGGTTTATTTCCCAACTTCCGATAATACTCCCCTTCCCGGTGTTTGACGAATGCATATGATGGAGCCGGATAGGGTAACTCATGTGCAATTGCTGTGCTCTGGGCTTTCATCTCTTCCGCCTCTTCGGAGCTCCCGATTTCTAGGTGAACCAATGCCAGCAGTATCTGTGACTCCGCTGTTTCACCATGATGCCCGAGTTTCTTCGTTGATTTCCTCGCTTCTTGCAGATAACCATACGCAGACTCGTAGTGTCCTTCCTGATACTCAAGCTTGCCTAACGAGTCAAGTGTGCTTGCATACCATGCCTCAACCCAGTCAGAAGCAGCGATGCCCTTCCAATGAATGAGCCTCTCCAGTGTTTCCTCAAGAACCTGTGAATCCAAGTCTTGCAGAGTTTTCCACGCATTGAGGCTTCGAACCAAGTAACGTTTTGCCTCAGTGAATGATCCCTCATCTCGTGCTATGGTTCCAAGATTCCGTAACACAACACAACAGCATTTACAGGCAAGTAGGAAATATCAAAATCGTCTTTCAAACGCTCGTGAAAGACGCGTCGGGCTTCATTGAGTTTCCCTTGGCCTTCATCGAGTTTCCCTTGGCGTGCCAGGCACCACCCAACATCGAATGTATCATGCCAGGCAGCTTTGATTTCATTGTCAAATACCTCCCGGCTAATCTCACTTGCACGTTTTCCCCACTCCAATCGCGCCTCCAGTCGACCTAGAATTCCCAACGGCTGTCCCATGGCGTCAATGAGACTAAAGAGCGTATTCCACTCCCCATTTTCGTCACACCAGTCCATACACATAAACACATTGTACTTCTGATGACGAAGGAAATCCAAACGATCATCAATGTCCATCCCTTCTAACTGTGTTGCATAGTACGTTGACAAACGAACCATTACTTGATGCAGGAAATCAGTTGCTGCCACACCGTCAATCTCCATAAGCGACCCAGACATTCGCGTTTGCAGATAATCTCGAGGTTGATCCGCCAACACAAGTAAATTGTCGCTGAACTGTTGCACCACATTGAGTATTCTAAGCGTTGGAATGCTATCTGCCAACGGTTGTACCTCACTAGCATATTCCACAGCCTCGTATGGAGCTGGCTCTCGAAATACGTTCAGGACATGCCAGATCCTTTGCTCATCACCCTGACGATCCTCGTAACACTCATCATAAAAGGAGAGGCCCAGTTTGCGTTCAATGATTTCTTCCACCTTCCGGCCAGTTTCGATTTGACCAATTGTATGACGTATTATCATAGGCACACAACCTGAATATTCGATAAGTTGTTCAACATCCCTCGCGCTCAGTAGCAACCCTCTACTATGGGCAAGTTTTTCTATAAGTTCTTCTGCTTCTTCTTTCCTCATATGTGATATATGAATTCTTTCCATGCTGTTATCAAATACTGATTTAACTGTCTCCTGTGCAGTTATCAACGATTTACTTGGAGGACGTAAATAGTTTAGGAATTCCAGGATCTTCTGACTCAAATCGTCGTCAGAATCACGAAAATTATCTAGTATCAAAAGAACATGTGATTTAGAAAGAATTTCCTCCTGAATAATTGAGAGTTTGGAATCTGTATTATATTCCTTGAATGGTCCTCTATTGCCTGTAGTAGCGGCAATCGTGTTTAAGAATTCCGCAAAACTCGAAATCCTGTTCTTAAAAGGTATAATCCCTCCTCCTGAACCCAGTTCATACTTTTGAAAGGGAAACCAAATTATGGCATTAAAAAGCTTTCGCTCAAGACATAATTCCGCTATTCGGTAAGCTAATGCTGATTTACCAATTCCCGGTGCGCCGTGTATTGCATAAACCCAGTGCCTTTTCTTCCTAAGCATATCATATACAAGCTCATCAAGCTTTTCCTCTTGATTGTCTATTCTATCCACGTAGCTACTATAGCGTGGAGGCCAGTCCCCCAGATTATGAAGAACTTTGGAAGGCCCACCATGCTCTGGTGTCGGTCTAGCATCTGGTTTTGTTAGTTCTTCTCGCAGCTTATCGATTTCTCTTTCGATTGATCGTTTCCTTTTTTCGCACTCGTCCTGCGCCCCCTGTATCTGGGTTTGTTCAAACGCACCCGCTGTGAGGTATTTACGGGACAGGCGGCAGATTTGAATCTCTAACGCATTGAGCTGATCTTCCAGCTCTTGAATATTACGCTCTTTATCTGTCTTGTCATTGGGCATGGTTAGGGCCTCCGTGCCGACCAGCGTAGTCAGTCGTTTTTGCCACACTGCGAATAGTGTCCATGAGTTCGACAACACTAACTTGTCTTGCATAACCGTTCATACCCAAAGCTTCATAACAATCCAGTGCTGCTTGCCAACTCAACAATGCCTTGTGTTTATGCCCTAATATCCAATGATACTCTCCTTCACGATGCTTGACGAATGCATATGATGGAGCTGGATAAGGTAACTCATTTGCAATTGCTAAGCTCCTGTCTTTCATAATTTCTGCCTTTTCGCTCTTCTCGAGTTTGAGATAGACCAAAGCTAGCAGTATCTGCGACTCCGCTGTTTCACCATGGTGTCCAAGCTGTTGTTGTGATGATTGCGCATCCTCTAGATATTCTTGGGCAGATTCGTAGTGGCTTTCCTCATACTCGAGTTTGCCTAGCGAATCAAGTGTACTTGCGTACCAAGCCGTAACCCATTCCTTGGCATCAATGCCTTTCCAGTGAATAAGTCCTTCCAGCGTTTCCTCAAGCACTTCCGAATCCAGGTCTTGCAGAGTGTTCCATGCATTGAGGCTTCGATTCAAGTAGCGTTTTGCCTCAGTGAATGATTTCTCATCTCGTGCGATAGTTCCAAGATTCCGTAACGCAACAGCATTCACTGGCAAGTAGGAAATGTCCGGATCGTCTTTCAAACGCTTGAGGAAGAAGCGGCGGGCTTCCTCGAGTTTGCCCTGGCGTGCCAAGCACCAGCCAACGTCGAAAGTTTCGTGCCAGGCAGCTTTGATCTCATTATCAAATATCAGCCGACTAACCTCGCTGGCACGTTTTCCCCACTCCAGCCGTGTTTCCAGTCGACCTAGAATTCCCAACGGCTGTCCCATAGCGTCGATGAGACTGAGAAGTGTATCCCATTCCTCATTTTCATCACTCCATTCCATGCACATAAACACATTGTACTTCTGATGACGCAGGAAATCCAGCCGCTTATCAATTACCAAGCTAGCAAGCTTTTTTGCGTAGTATTTGGAGAGTCTGACTCTCACCTGCAGATAGACAACCACGGGTTCAGCATCGAGTTTCATCAACGAATCTTTATCTTTTCTCCGCAATTCGATTAGGTACTCCTTTGCTTGGTTTGGTAGATCAATCGTCTGATCTCTAAGCTTAATAATGAGACCCAATACCTGCAGATTCCCAAAGCTCGGAGTGAACATATTTGCCACGTCACAGGCTTGTTCCACTGCAACAATTGGAGCGGGTTGTCGCAACAAACTCATAGTGTGCCAGATTTTCTTCTCCTCGACCCGACGCTTATCGTACAGCTCATCATATAGGAAAGGAAAAAGCTTCGGTTTCCCCACTTTTATCTGTTGAAGTTGTTCTAAAGTGTAACCCATCTCCGCCAATCCAAGGGCGTGCTCCATGACAAGGGGTACCTGATCGGAAATCTCCACTATTCGCTTCAGTTCTGAGTTATCTAGAGGCAGCCGCTTTTGACCTGCTAGGTCACTAACAAACTCGATTGCCTCGTCCTTTTTCATTTCAGCCAGATATATTCGTTGCACACCGCTCTGGCGTAGCACAGATGCGTTTTCGCGGCTGGTAAGGATAGCTTTGCTCGGAGTTGGGAGATCATTCAGAAAATCTAGAATCTGTATACCTGCTTCGTCGTCGAATACCTGAAAATTATCCAGCACCAACAGGCACTGTGTGGACGAGAGAATCGCATGCACGAGTGTCCGTTTTTTATTGGTATTGTCCTCACGCAGGGCGGCGCGTTGACCTGTTGTAGCAGCAATAGTGTTCAGGAATTCATCAAAGCTAGTAATCCTGCTTGGATAGGGAATACCTTCACCCGATAGAGCCAATTCACTCCGCTGAAAAGGAAACCAAATGATGGTCTCGAATAGCTCTTTCTCATAGCAGAGTTGGGCAACTCGGTAGGCCAGAGCGGATTTGCCCACCCCAGGTGAGCCGACGATAGCGATTATCCAATGTCGACCTGCGAGTGCATGGAGGATTCTGGTATGGTATTGTTCATCATGCTCATCTGTCCGTAGAATGAACCTATCATATCGTGCTGCGGGCAAATTGTGTTTTGTTTCTACAGGTTTTTTTATAGCCTGCGCGGAATCCCAAAGTGCCACTCCGAGTATCTCATAGGCCGTCTTTTTCTTTGCAAAGAATTGGGCCCGACCAAGGCCCAGTCTCTCTTGTATAAGAACTGGTGCCTCACCCTTCACAACGTACTCTTGTAGGATCGTGAAATTCTCCCATTCAGGACGTGTGTAGTCGGGAGCATCGCCGTCCGGTTTCATTTCTTCAATCGTATCTATCATCCAGTTCCGAATCTCTCTGCCAACAAACACAGGTGCCCATTCTTCAAATGACATGGCCCCTTCGTTTTTTTTGCGTAGTTTTTTGCTGATAATCTTGAGTTGAGCAAATTGAGTTGAACCCAATTTTGCAAACTGCTGTTTGCGAACAGCTTCCATGTTTGCCTCAACCAAAGCGAGGAACTCCTTATTGCCTAATCGCATGATAATATCTCCCTTGGTATGCTACTCAATCGAGCAGAATGGATTTTCAAGTTCACCATCTATTTTAGTGCATATACTCAACACAATCAAGAGGGATCGTCACATTTGATACTAACCGAATTCTTGGCCCGGACTGTAATCGGACTGAAATCATATGTCTCTGAGTTCCCATCAGTACTCCCGTGAATGAATATTCTGGTAATATTAGTCAAAGAAGCAACGAATTCCAATCAAGGAGGCACACTCATGATGAACGTCAATGGCGAACGAATTTGGGTACCTAGCCGAAAAAAAGATCTGATCACCGGTCTTAAAAGAATGGGAATAACGAAAATTGAAGGCGTTTCTCTTTACAAGATTCGAAAGGAGCGTCTGACCAAGGAGTATTGTAGATTTCGTGCGGCCATCGTTAGGCGAGAGCAAAGCGAAAGGCAGGCAATAGACACCAAGCATGGTAAAAGCGTATTTGATATCAAGAAGCGACACGTAGGTCAGCAACTAACACTGCTTGCAATCTAGAAGGCTCAAACTACAAGTCTTAATTTTTTTCGGTCGTGTTGTAGTATACTCAAGT
>DAOWNS010000212.1 GCA_030642465.1 Candidatus Thorarchaeota archaeon
ACATAACCAAGAAGGGTGTTACCCTGCTCCTGACAAGTGAGATTCCTGAACACCACCTTGGGCTAGGAGTCTTCGATGTCGAGGCATTTTTGGCTAGCGGTGTTCTAGTACTCTACAATGAGAAGATTAGCGACACTTTGCGCTCTAGGTCAATAGAGGTGTTGAAGTTAAGAGGGTCGAAGCACAGCTCCAGAATACACCCGATGAGAATCACAGAAGAAGGGGTCAGAGTGTTTCCGGGAGAGATAAGTCCCGGAAACTAATGGATAAGTTGAGTCTGAGGTGCCTATGTTGGGAGAGAACGAGTCTAAGATTCCCTGCATTGGTATGACCAAAACAGTGCGACCCATGATTGCTGACTTGGTCCAGTTCGGACAACTGACACAGGTGTCTTACATGCTTGTAGGTCCCCTTGGATCAGGGAAAACAACCTATGCCGAGGCTTTTCTTGCAGATGGACTGAAGCTTGGTTTTCCCGCAATTCACGTGACTACTGATGTTTCTCCACGCGTAGTGAGAAATGACATGAGCAGACATGGTTGGACCATCGAGAACTGTGAAACGTCTGGACATTTCGTATTCATCGATGGATACTCGGAGCGAATGGGAGCTCCCAAGGCCAGTGGCACTCGCTCCCTTGCGAAGGTGGAAGACATCACGGAACTGGGGATAGTTCTCAACGGAGTTCTAGATAACATGGTGTGCGCGCGAGTAGTCGTCGACAGTCTTTCAACTTTGATACTGCATTCAAATCCTGCAACGATGCCTAGATCAGTTCAGCGACTTGGCGGACGTGTCACACAGAAATCTCACAGCATCATGTTCATTCTTGAGGATGGTGTCCATGACGAGAAGACCTACGCAACCTACTCGTATCTTGTAGACGCCGTCTTGCGTTTCAGAATCGATGAGCGCGACTCCGAACCCGTTCACCAAGTGCGGATGGACCGGATGCGGAGCACGGAAATCTCAAGAAAATGGCATGACTTCGTTATCGGTTCCCCGTGAAAGCTTTTAATGGTGCAATGTCCGAGTCCGCATAACCCATTGGAGCGGTGTAAGTGGAGTCTGTTATTGTCACTGCATTAAGGGACATACTTTGTGCATCCATGTCCCTCGACGACGGTCTTTCCACAATACAACAGGTGTCCGGTAATGATGCGATTACTGCTTTTGAAGTTGCACGCGCGATAGAGGAGATTATTCTCCGGCGCCCCGGTCTTGCGAGTCACAAACTAATGGAGATATCAATCAAGCTCTCTTCTGACAAGAATTCCATGCTTCCGGATATGTTAATGCTCCTTGGCACACGATACGTAAGTGCACACAGTCGTGTTGAAACTGAGATACTTCCAGACAGAGCTGCGATTCCTAAGTTGTTGGACCTTCTGGATAACCTCTCGGATGCAATAGAGTCCTCACTTAGGTTGAACCTGCGGCCGCTCCTTCCATTTCTTGCTGATGAATTGCTCGCGACACTTGAGGCAATTCATTCACGTGCTCACAAAGCGTCAACAGCTCTTGCTCTGAGGGAAACTCATTACTTAACATGGATTCTGACTGATGCAGGTCTATTCGAAGAGGCCGAGGCTCTCCTGAATCGCTTAATAGTTCTCGCAAAGGAAGAGAAAATCCACGATCTCTGGTTTGATGCATCTCTTGATGAAACGGGAGCTCTTACGGAGTTGGGCATGTTCGGTGAGTCCCGAGAAATTCTGCAGGAACTTAAGTCGTTAGCTGATAAGGAAAAGGACCCAGTTCGCCAAGCCGCAGTTGCATTGCAGCTCAGCATCACTGAAATAAGAGATGATTCAGTCCCTTACCTAGAAGCACGGAAGTCGGGTGATAACGCGGCAGCATTGGTTCAGAAGATTCTAGATTCCGGGCGTGTCGGCAGCTGGGGATTGGGTCTGGCGCAGCTCATTATCGGCTCCAACATCCTGGCAAACGGGTGGCGAGAAGCAGTTCCGCAGGCGATCGAGAGACTTGAATCCGGGCTAGAGGTGTTTGAACAGATTGAAGAACCCGATACAGCGCAGTCACTTCTCTTGGCCAAGTGCTTATCGGATTTAGGATTCGCTCACGGACTCATGAGAGACCACGAGAGTGTCACGAAAAGCATAGAGTATCTTGAGAGGGCCAAGACGGGCCTTCAAAGCCTCGAAAAACATGGCTATGATTCCAGCGTAGATGTAGCTAGGTGTGAGCAGGCGATTGGATGGATATGCCTTGGAACCGACTCTGATGAGCTATGGCCAGTAGGACTGAAGGCATTTCAGAACGTAGTCAAAGCCAGAGAAAATCTACGGAATGAGGGTTCAGTTTCCGAGCTTGAGCTTGTTGGCAGCAGGATGGGACTGGCTCTCTCACAGATGAGGCTTTTGGAACGAGCTGAGAGTGATGACAAGGACCTCATTCGTGAAACATTGGTCCAGTACATCCCGCTTTTTCCCACGGATACTCGTGCAGTTGCTGAGGCTGCAATTGCAACCTACAATATTGTGTGGCTAGCAACTAGACATGGAGGCGCACTGCCTGACAGACTCCTGAGGTTACTTGATGATTTAGACCGAATGTTCTCTGATGCGCGCGCCCATTCTGACTCCCTTTTCTTCCAAGGTGCTTTCCTCGTGGTACCTTTCGTGAATGCATCATGGCGCGCCCTCTATGATCGAGCTAGTCAGATGACAGGGGACACATTCGAGCTCTCAGACGCATCTCTTGTCATAGCAGCTCTGGCAAAATCGAAGATGAACATCGATGCACTGAGCCTTGAGTCAAGTGTTCGCATCCTGCAACCCGTGACTGAGGAATTGCGGAGTGCTGACCCTATCCTCGCCCAATACTGGACTGGTCAGACTTCGTTGGCAAGAACAGTGAAGGCGTTCTATCAACAGAAGGATTTTACAGAGCTAGCTAGTGGTCTGTATGAATCAGCGGTTAATCTGAGGCTGGTTGATTCAGTAAAGCCGGCCTCCGGAGAATCGGTGGAGTTCATTCGGGTGACATCACTCTCCCTCTCCAGAGTTTTGATGCGCTTTGCGATGGCCTTGGAGCATCGATACGAAGTTGAGATTGATAAAAAGCAATACACCGATGTGCCTGACGAGGTTGTCTTTGATCAGATTGATTTCATTCTAGCAGAGGATTGGCTTGGGCTTATGAAAATCGCAGAGGCTTATCTCTCGATGATTGAAACGTCTGAAACTGTGCGCGCAGAGCCCTACCTCAATGCTGTCTTCTCAAATGTGGCCCGTGCGTTAAGGACGATGGACAAGGTGGCACTTGTTGACCGCCGAGTGCTTTCGTTTCTAGGCGATGCAATGAACAAACGCTACTACTTGCGAAGCTGATAACGCGAATAGATGGAGCAGTTAGCTATCCTTCATCGTGATTTCTCTGTAGCCTCCACTCTTGGCCCCCCAAGTTGCCCAGCCAGAAGTGGATGTTCTAATCTCGGTTGACAGACCAAAGGACTCACGCACGGGAATTTCTGCCGTTATTCTATAGAGACCCCTCTCCGAGTCTATCTCGAGGACTTGACCCTTGCGCTTTGCCAATATCGCAGTCATGGTGCCAACATGTTCCTCCGGGGTGCTGATCTCTAGACGAGTCCAGGGTTCCAGCACAACTGGATCTCCCGTTTGAATGCTCTTCCTTATGGCCTGAAGCAATGGCTGGGTTATCTCTCGCCATGAAGACTCGGGACCTTCGACTCGAATCTTGGCTTCATCAATGACCACCACCAATCTACGCATTCTCTCCCCGGATACAGGCCCACTGCGGATGATTGCTCGGAACCCTTCTCTCATCCATTCCGCTTCGTCGGATGTTGGAGCAATCTTTCCCGTTGAATCAATCAAGTAGCACCCAGAGATGTGCTGTGAATCCAGCAGTGTTCCGTACGGCTCAAGGTCTTGCCCCTCCTTGAATAGCAGTGCGCGCACTGTGAACTCGCTCGT
>DAOWNS010000031.1 GCA_030642465.1 Candidatus Thorarchaeota archaeon
ACTTGGGGGGTTGCTCGAATTTCACAGGGAGATGGTAGATGACAACCCTGCTTCAGAGGATAAAGTCGCAGGCGCTCTGAGCGAGTTGGCCACGCTGCACTTTGAGAATGATAGACCGGATGATGCCTGTGATGCGATTGATGAGTGTATCAGTATTCATGAGAAGCACCTGAAAGAGTGGAGAGGCATTTCGACGAGGATATCTCTCTCCAAGGCGCTAGTCATCAGAGCAAAGATTCTGCTCTCCGAGGAATCTGGAGCAGCGATTATCGAAGGCGCAAAGCGCGACCTACGAAGGGCTATAGAGCTCAGTGAATCAGTAACAGGGTATTGGGCTCCAATGGTCAAGGAAACTACTGCAGATGCACAAGACCTGCTATCGGAACTGAATGATAGGACTCAAGATAACATGGGATAGGCGGCCTGTTGAAACCAGACAGAAATGGGAGTCTTGGTGTACAGCTGTCTACGCATATTCAGCTCATAGATCCTCTTTGAAAAACTGTAATTGTGGATTTTGGGATGCTTTTCGAACGTTGATGGCGGCCGAGGATTTTTCCGCGGTTCTTACCATGGCGGGATCGGTAGCACTCACGAACGACTCGAGAGTCGCCTGTTCATTGTACTCAGCCACGGACGACCCTTTCGAACCTGACAAGTTCTGGGGTCGTGAGGACTTCCCCTTAGAACGGCGAGCGTTCCTCCGGGCTTTCGGGGTAAGCTTCCCCTCCCTTTCGTGAGGATGAAGCCAACTCCCTAGTCCTTTCTCATCCTTCAGTGAAGGAATGAGCATAATGAGGCGCCTTGCGATGTTGATGGCGCCATTCTTGTCGGCATTGGTCTTATGACCGCAGGTGTGGCAGATGAAGACAGACTGCTTCGGTCGAACTCCAATGTGCCCACACTTGGAACAGACTCGGCTAGTCCAGTACTCACGAACCGGAATGAATCGGGAATCACGACCACCGACCTTCCAGCCATTCTCAGACAACTTCTGCCTTAACGCATTGGTGACTCTTGCAAAGGATCACCTAGCGACCATCGCCCGGAATGCCTTCGGTTTCTTGCTATCCCTGTTGGTACAAATTTCGACCTTTCTGTTTCATATCCAACCAAAAGGGTTTGACAAAGATAATAAACCTAGATGAGAACGCACCCATTGTCGGGGAATCGTATTGAGTGAGAGGTCTAAGAAAGCAGTCACTCTAGTCATGATCGCCATCTCAATTGTTAGCTATAGCATATTCACAAATCTTCCATCAGTCGCCGAACATGAGGGGTGGCTTATCAGACAATATGATGAGGTCCAATATTCTGTGAACGCGGAAATCCGCGCCGGAGATACTTTTGTTGCTGATATCCTTAATGAATATGGAATTGTGTCAGGCTCAAGCTTTTGGATTCGCGCCGCGGAAACCCCTTCAACCGTGAATATTTCTGGAATTTGTGAAAATCTGTTGGAATTCATAGGTGTAGTTCCAGTTGAACAGCAGCTCGGTCAGGATTGGGTTCTCCGAAACTCGAGTCTACCCTTTTTCCTGCCTACTGGATACTGGGACGAAATCGATGAAGTGTTGAACCAGACCGTTGGCATTGATTTGGAGGAGGAGTGGTGGGGAGAGATGACCATCACCACATCCATTGACTCAGCAGAATTGGGTGTTCTGGAGTGTTTTCTAGCTTGGGAGAAAGAAAATGGGATTCTACAAGGGATGACAATCAATGCCACATCACATGATGGATGGGATTTCATTCGTCTATCGCTTTCCGGCCAGCGACTCGCTTACCAAGCGGATATTGACTACTTGCTGCAGTCCGTCAATAGGAACGTTCCTGTTCTAATACTCCTGTTCGGCTGCTTTGGTCCCTTCTTTGTACTATCATTTCTCTGGAGGGCAGAGATTGAAAAGCGCCTGCGAAAGCAACTTCTCGGGTCCTTGGAAGACCGACTGGAGGAATACGGCCGTGTTTATCTACTCCTATGGACAACTGGACTTCTCATCACTGCAATAACAAGTCTTAGGGCATCCCAATTCTCCTCGGAATCGATAGTGCCTATGATCGAATCATATTGTCTTGCGATTCTTCTTGGCTCATTTGTTTCATTCTATAAATTAAGGAACATCGAGTGGAATTCTAAGCCAGTGGAGCTGATTCAGTATGGACTCGTGTCTATGGCGGCCTTTGTGAGCGGCCTTTTTGTTTTTCAACCTGGAGAAGTTGCTACCCCGCTTGCTTATGTTTTACCGCTTATCTTGATTCTAGGTGCACTGGTTCTCCTGGTTGGTATGTATCCTCTAAGAGGTCTCAGCTCAACTACTCAAAGTGAAATTGTTGAGAGAGATGAGATTTCATCAATGATGGAAAACGAGGACAGTTGACCGGAGACTAATCCTCCAGTCGTGCTTCTTTACTAAACACCACATCGCTTCTTTGGGAATTCGGTGATGGACTTCTGCCTTCAGGAACTCCTCTAATGCACTGAGTGCATGCCAAGACCTTGCATATCCTACTAAGTCTTCAAGTTCGATTCCAGTAAATGACTCCATACGCATCTCCTCTAAAAGAATCCTAAGCTCATCGACCAAGAATCGGTCAAGGTCAGAGCTTGTGTCTGAGGTCCACATTTCTAACGACTTGACACAAGCCCTCCTTCCTATGAAACTCCAACCAGAACAGCGGTAGGCTCTTAGGGGCTTTATATCAAGAGGCACAAGAGCCCACAGCACAGTAAGAACTGAGTTGGTGACATCGTGGCAAAAGACAAGTTTTCCCGAGATTTGGACCATCTGCTTATGCAAATCAAACCCAGGACAAATCCAAAAGTGATGCAGCAGCTGGTTGAAGTCCGGAATAGGCTGGTGAGCCTTCACAAGCGTCGCTTGGTGAAGATCAACCACAGTGTTATGGAGGTTCTTTGTGCCTGGCATCTAATTGAGCGTGGGTACCGAGTAGTTGTAGAACATCCGCTTGATGGTGGCGCCCTAGTTGCCGACATATATGCTGTGAGCTCTCGCTCAGAAGCATCAGCATTTTCAACAGATTCACCTAGTCGTAGCGACCAGAAGCCACACAGAAGGGATAGCACTACGCTAGGTTCTAGGGAAACACTAGTGGTAGAAGTGGAAACCGGATTCGTGCCGCCAGAGGCTGCTCTCGCACCGATACACTATAGACAGGCACGGATTGCTGCAAAGATAGCTCGGTATAGTGGTCATAGCCAAAGATTCGCCCTAGCCACACCCGGTTACCATGTTCTACAAGTGCCTGAAGTCCTTCTTCGGTTTCCAGAGAATCGTAAAAAGAAAGAACTGCAGCAATTGAAGGCTCTCTGTGATACCTACTACTCGTCGCCATCCATCGCAATGGACTTGCTTGCTCAGACTGCACTTGACTCCATCTACATCTTGAATGTTGATTTGGGGCGGGTCGTACAGGTCCCACCTAATCGTTACCTTGCCATGATCCTGAAAGCAAACGGCCTATTCGAAGCATAGGCTGCCCTCTTCCTTATCGTGATTGCCTTACCATTTGCAGGACAGAACAATGCATAGATGAACCTGATTGCCCTCAACAATCCCCGCACCACGTCATTCACAAAGTTTATCTAGATTTGCGTCTAAATAGTTAGATGGCCGTCCGAGGAGTACGCTAACGACAGACGTGCTGAGTCTGGTCATGCTGAGCGAAGCCAGAAACCCAATCGAAAGATGGTGGAGCGACTAAGACAGCGTGAAGGGCTGATTGGCGAGAGGCAAAGCTGAGCGACGAAACGTTTACGATGAATGTAAAACGGCGCGATTAAGACAGCAGTGCTGAACGAGAAATCATCGAACACCTGTCGGGGCTTAGACTCGGGCGGCCTTCTTGGTTTTGGGTTTCGAGTTTCTTCCTTGCCACTAGGGACCCTAAGCAATTGTGAGGTGAAGAACTCTCAGTTCCATTTCATGATTCCGACATGGCCTCCGGCGACCTGTTCATGAAATCTCTGTAGAACTCCAAGTGTTTCTCAGCGATGGCTTCCCAACTGAATCTATCGCGGACTAGGACCAGTCCCGCCCTGCCGATTCTCTCTGCAAGTTCCCTGTTCTCCAGCAACTCAACAATGGCAGTTGAGAACTCCTCTTGGTTCGTAGGATCTGTGATAATGCAATCCCGGTGATCATGTAGGAACTCGGATATTCCTGCGAACTTGGATACCACAGTTGGCGTTTGGCAGGCCATGGCTTCCAAGGCGGTCATGCCAAAGGGCTCGAAAGTTGAAGGGAGCACGAACAGCCTTGCTCGCTTATAGAGAGCACGCATTTTCTCGTCTGGGACATATCCTATAACATGGACTAGGTCACCCATGCTGTGCTCCTCGATTATATTCTGAATCTTTTTGAGGAGCTTCACTTCTCTGGGTTTGGGCGATGGGGACCCTCCACCTATCACCAGATGAATGCCAGACACTTTCCGCTTCACAAGATCAAAGGCATTGAGGAGGACCTCGTGTCCCTTGCTTTCATCGATTCTGCTGAGACAGAAGATGTAGTTCGCTGGCAACTCCGAATCGCCCGATGCTTCTTCTGGATGGAACGCTTCAATATCAACACCGGGAGGAATAATCACAGTATTTTCGGATTGGAAATCGTAGAGTGACTTCATGATCTGTATCTGGACCTTTGTTGTGGTGGTCTGTCCATTGACTGCACGGAAGACCTTACTTTCTTCTCCTATCCGTTGATTGAACCTGTATTTCTCCTCCATTTCCTCAGAGTGTCCTTTCATCCGCTTGCGTTTCCGAGCACCAAGAGAGTGTGAAGTAAAGAAGACAGGTTTGTCAAGAGCCTTGGCCACAATCACCGCCACTATTCCCGCATCAACGTAGTGTGCGTGAAATAGATCGTAGTTCAACTCATTCTTTCGAATGAATTTGGTCATATTGTGAGCCAACTCAGGCAGAATGTCATAGAGTTCTTCCTTTGGTATGAATTTCATGGGTCCTGCAGGTATTCGGACTATCCTCAGGTTGCTATCACCGAGGACATGCTCAACGCGTTCTTTTGACTTGTCAAACCGCCTGGTGTAGATGTCGACTCTTATGCCCTGTTTGGAGAGAGCCTTGGACAGCTGGAGCACGTATACGACCTGCCCGCCAGTGTCCGTCCTACCTAGCTGAGGTTCAAAATCAACGTAGCCATGTGTGCTTAACATGCAGATACTCTTAATCTCCGTTCTTGTCAGTCTAGGTCACCTCCCATGCCTCAAGTATCGATGGCGTCAATCACTGCTTTATGGGTTCTGCTCAGTCCAAGTGGAAGGCTTGGAGCAAAGGCATTTTGATTGCGAACCTAAACCAGCTCTTCGTCCTCTGCCCGCCATGATGGATATACTATGCACAGGAACACCAAGTCAGCATCACCTGTGTTCTCGATGTATTGTATTGCGTTCGGGGGAACATATATCGTGTCGCCGGGGCCCACATCTTCAGACTCTTCTCCAATATACATGCGTCCGCTTCCTTTGAGAATGTAGTATATCTCGGAGGATGTCTTGATTCTATGAGATAGTGAAGCATTTCCCAGTTTGACGATTGCATGGGCGATGCTGTAGTCTAGCTTCAGATTTCCATCATCGTGGAGGGGATTGATGATTTCACGAAGGATTGTATCATCGATAGCAATGATTTCCTTGAGGTTTTCAAGGCGTCGAACAAGCATAGTTCATTTCTCCTGTAGGAACATATACACAATCGGACTCATTTTGTGCCCTACGCATCCAAGCTGCCGGAACAATGACACCAAGGAAGGACCTCTGTTTGAGTGTAGTTGGCCTAGAATCCCGCTGAGAGCGTCGATTTAACCTTGTCCCATGTGAACTTGGTTAGCAGAGATAAGTGGGACTATCTGAGAGAATCTGTTTCCGCCCTCCACTTCGCAAGGATGATTACAATCACCATGAGAGAGGGCAAGGTCACAACCCAGTGGACGAAACTTACATTCTGGAGTAACTCAAAGAGGTCAGGAAGGGTGGCATTGGTGGGACCGACTGTGGTCGTTGAGGACGTGTCGGGCTGCTCAAATCTGTAGAAGTAGTTGTCATTTCTTGTCAGCTCGATGAATTCGCCCGTGAAATATTCAGAAACGTTGAATGGACCAGAGGTCACCATCGCTTCAGCGGGAGGGTTAGGACTCCAGTAGCTCCAATTGCTGGGGTCGATTTCAGATAGGATATGCTCGGGGAGTATAGGTTTGGATGCGATTCTGCGTAGATGCCAATAGGATTCCGTATTGAACTCGGCTACAACGGTGTATCGGTCTGCCATATAGGCTGAATGCAGCTCAGACAGATCAGCACCGTACAGATTGTACGGAGCATCACAATAGTAGTTCAAAGTGAAAGCCACATCTTCTGCGGTCAGAGGAGAGCCATCAGTCCAATTGACATTCTGGACCATGTTGAAGACAAGACGTGTGTGTCCCTCTGGCACGCGTGGGTCGTCAGCGTTTGTTTTCACCAAGTAAGACTTGGCAAGCCACATGATGTCAGTTCCATCTGGGCCCATGCGAAGAAGTGTGTCATACAATTCGTTGAGTATATTCATGGTGTAGTGGGACGAAGCCCCCATAATATTGAAGGTGTCAAGGTCCAGTCCGGCACTCCGGCGGAAAGTACCGCTGAATGGACTGTCCTGATGATCCTTGAGATTTACTTTGTAATTGGTCCACCACCCTGCAACACCATCAATGGCTTGATTGACATGGCCTTCGAACTTGTCGGTCCTGTAAGCAGACAGCATGATGTTCTCATAACAGATGACCATGGGACACTCGTACACCCAGACCTTCTGCATCTCGATTGCAGCCTCGTAAACATCATCGTAGTCTGTAGAGTATAGGAGCTGTTCTCTCCAAGCGTCATAGCTTGCATTGCGGAAGTTTGGGAAATTGCGGTATGGCTCATCAGCATACTCCGACCAAAACTCATAGGCAAGCCAATCAACGTCGAAATTTTTGAGGGTGGCGCCTAGGAAGAATATATCATAGTCATAATGGAAGTTCAGACGACTATGACCGTCGCCCCAATCATCTGGCGCCACTGAGGCATCGACCTGCAATGCTTGAAGAGCTTCTTCTAGGGCGAAAGAAGTTTCAATGGCGATAATCGATGATCCGAAGCATTCAATGAGTACACTCAGATTGGACCCATCAGGAGACTCCCTGTAGCCATCGAGATTGATGTCTACAAAGCCCGCTTCATCAAGTAGACTATTCGCAAGCGCTATGCTAGCATTGTAGTACGAATAGGGCAACTGTCCCTCAATTGAGAAGGGGTTAATCAGGGGGATACAGGAATCCAAAGGAATCGAGAACCCGTTCAACATCTCCTCCGAGATTGCTTCCTTATCGAAAGCAAATGCCATTGCACGTCTGAACGCGGTGATGTTGAAGGGGTACTTGGCGCAGTTTATGGTGAAAAAACCGTAACCGTTACGAAGAGTTGCTGAAGTTTCGATGTTCTCTGCGGCTTCAAGAGATTCTATGAAGCTTGGATCGATTGTGTCACCAATGAGATCTATTTCATCATTCATGAGTGCAAGGACCTGCTGTTCGTCCTGCGGCATCACATTGAACACAAGCTTGTTAACAAAGGGACCTGACTTGAGAGGCGTATCAAATGACTGCGCCATTACTGGCACTTGTGGGACACCAAGTAGGACAATGATGAGCGCAACTAACAGAACGTACCCACCATGAGATTCGCCACCGACCATGTTGTCGATCCCCTTGAACACCTGTAAAAGCAGATTCTACTGCGCGAAGCCGAGATGAATTGCTTCTTTTGTGTCTACAAGTACATGGAAGTGTCATAGGGTTATTGGTTCCAGCGGAAGAGCCGGTCATCACCTTGAGGGTTTAGAAATCGGGCGCTTTCTTACTGCCCCATTTTGGTATCTTTTCCATGGCAGGAACGTAGCCATCAAGCACATGCCTGCCGAGAATGAGCCGTTGTATCTCGCTTGTACCTTCATAGATTTGATAGAGTTTCGCGTCTCGAAACAGTTTCTCAAGGGGATACTGGTCGATGTAACCGTACCCGCCGTGGATTTGCAGAGCTTCACTTGCAACCTCCATGGCAGCGTCCGTGGCATACGCCTTGGCCACGCTAGCAGGCACTGTTGCATTTTCACCCTTATCAGCGGTCCATGCGGCCTTGAGGTACAATGCACGAGATGCCTCGATTTTCATGAACATCTCGGCTAGTTTGAACTGGATTACGTCGAATTCGCGCAGTTTTTTCGTGAAAACCTCTCTCTTGCCAACATACGCCCTTGCATACTCCATTGCTGCTCTAGCAAGACCAGTGGAGAAAGCAGCAATCGCGGGCCTAGTCATTGAGAAAGTCTGCATGGCAATTGAGAAGCCCATTCCCTCTGATCCCAATAGATTCTCTGCTGGTACCTTGGCATCCTTGAATATGACTGAGGAAGTCGTGGATGCACGATGTCCCATCTTCTCCACAGGCGGACCCGTCCTCACTCCAGGTGTATCGGCGTCGACTATGAAAGCGCAAAGAGCCTTGTGTCGTTTACTGGGGTCCAAACTCGCAAAGACTGTGAAATAGTCAGCATATGGAGCATTCGTGATCCAGAACTTCGAACCGTTCAGTACGTAATCGCTGCCCTCCTTCTGTACCCGAGTCCTTATGCCAGCAACATCACTACCCATGTACGGTTCAGAGCACGCAAAACTGACGAATTTCAAATCTTCAGTGAGGGGCTTCAGATACTTCTCCTTCTGTTCGTCATTCCCCGCAACCAAAATTGGTTCGGCACCAAGATTATTGACATAGATGCTTGTGGTCATTCCTGGACAACCCGCGGCCATCTCCTCAACGACAATGCATTGATCCAAGATTCCCAGTCCAAGCCCCCCATACTCTTTTGGAATTCCAAGGTTCATCAGCCCAGACTCCCAACATCGTTTCATAATCGACAGCGGAAACTCACCGGTCTTGTCGTAATACTTAGCGTAGGGAATCATGTACTGCTGTGCAAACTCGCGCGCCTTTCTCTGCAGCTCGAGTTGCTCCTTGGATAGCGAGAAGTCAATCATGGTAGCATACTCCTTGTGATAGTTCTGGTGACAACGCTTCAATGTAGCGGTATATTTCAGTTATGAATCAGCATTAGATGAAGGTTGAGTTGCTGTCGGATAGCCAGAGCTAGGTTAGGTTTCTGACGTGATCTGTTTGACAACCTCGGGTAAGTTCCACTTCAGCACGAGTTCAAGAGCTCCATTTTCAGATCCGGGACATCGTCTGACACAGGTTCGGCATCCCACGCAGAGCCAGAGATCAACCTCAATTGTGCCAAAACCGGGAGCTTCGTTCGCCAGCCTGATGCGTTCTACGGGCTTCTTCGTTGCGAGGCTGCGTACGGTCTGGTAGAATAACGCCTTATTCACTGGAAGGTTTTTCATGGACTCTTCAGAGAACTCGAAGAACTCCTGCACATCTATCACGGGTTTGAGCTCGATTGCATTCTCTGGACAGTCAATCTCACATGATTTACATCCTAGACATTTGGACTGTTCCCATTCAATGGTCCCGAAGCCTAGAAGAGGAGCGTAACCCACTTGAGAACGATATTCCTCCAGAACTGATGGAACATCCACATCCATTAGCTCTTCAATCGTTACCTTGGGGCGTGTGCTCGGGAGCTTTGCGCGGGTCCGGTAGGTCATTGCTACAGCGGACTTTACCTTGTCTTCCACACCCTTCAACACTGACTCAGCAATGACTGAGCCGTTGACTGTCACCTTTTCCAGTTTATCGCGCGCTTTTGAGAAGGTTTCCAAGGAGGTTGCCAGCTTTCCGATGTTTTGAGCCTTGAAGTCACCTAATACAGATTCAAGCTCAACTCTGGCGGAGGTGAGTTGGAACACAAGGTCGGAAACTGTCTTAGTAGCGATTTCAGCCTCGCTAAGTGTTCGGGGTACATCGTACAGAACGTATCCGTGTTCCTCACCAGCGAGGAGCAAGAGTTCGTCCCGCTTCATCCTTAGAAGATGACTGAAGACTCTATTCTGAGGAATCTTGGTCTTCTCAGCCAAGCTTTTGGCGCTCATGGCTCCAAGCTCGCGAATTAGAATCAACATTGTGCCGCGCTCAAGCTCGTTGTCAAGGTAGCTATCCATCATGGTCTTGTAGACTTCTGGGTTGAGCTTCTCACCGTAAACATTGGTATCGGAAACAAGATTCGGACCCTTCTCCAATGTTATCTTGAGCCTAAATCGTGTAAATGCCTCAAGACCAGCAGAAACCAGAAGCTGCATCTCTTCAGAAGTGTCTGAGGCTGGAGTACTCAAAACAGCCTCGGTCGCTGAATCAGTGTGCTCTCGCAATTTATTCAGTGGTTCAGCAAGAGGTGCCTCCTCGTAGGCGCCGAGTAGGACCAATCGTTCCAAGTGTCGATCCAATGTCCCAAGTATGGATTCAGTTGATATGCGGAGCGATTCATCAAGGGAGCCGAGCAATCCACGGAGTTGTTGGATTATCTGCTTCAACACGAGCGTTGTGCCGGGCGTTTCGGTCATGACTCGTGCGAAGACTGGAGAATCGCCGTCAAGCCCCACCATCTCAACTTCTCCCCTCTCGAACATGCTCACAATGACCTTCTGAATCTTGGAGGGGTGTGCTTTCATGAGCTCGCCGAGTTGAGGAACCGTTCTTGAGCCCATTTTGTTCAAAATAAATATGATAACTCCACGGAGGAGCTCGGTGAGCAAATTAGCTGTAAGTAGTTGAAGGAACAGTTCATCATCGATTCGTCCCTCTCTCTTGCCGCGTTTGAGCTGTGCCGCAGCCCGCAGAAACGGACCATATCTCGTCTTTGCCCCAAGCTTCTGGAATGCACCAAGTGTTGCGTCAGGATTCGATTCCATGTCAGAGGTGAGGCTCTGCAAAGTGTCAATCAGCGATGTTAACTCAATTGTTGCTGCTTCTGCATTGGACCTTGCCGTTTCCTCGTATTCACCTATGGTCGAATCTATTTTGGATATTGGGCCTGGCAGAAGCTTCAGTATTGCCTTAATGTCCCCTGCCGCACCCTCTTCTGGTGCTTCGTCAGTGCCTTTCGTGCGATTTAGCGAGTCCGCAAATAGTCCCAGAAGGCCTGAAACAGATTCGGAGTTCATTTTGGTGAGGGCCGATTCCAGACTGGCAACCGCTTCAGTGAGAACAGATGGATTATGAATCTCTTCTACCATTCTTGTTCGTTGGGCCACTCCTATGAACTCGGCCAGGTATGCATCTGGAAACTCCAGAATGGATTTTGTGAGAGGTGTAACATCACGTTTCAGATTCTCGATTTCCTCGTTGACCTTGCTCGGAGGTATTGTGGACTCTTCCTTAAGACCTCCAATGTAGAGAACCATGTCCATCATGCGCCGGCGTTTGGGAGCCATTGATTTCTCCGTCGTAGCGTCGCTCACTTGCTCGCCTCCACCCACTTGCCTGAAGTTCCATCATGGAC
>DAOWNS010000265.1 GCA_030642465.1 Candidatus Thorarchaeota archaeon
CACACTTGATATTGTTGAGGCAACAATCAACAACATGGAGGACCGCCTGCTAACCGAGCTCTACCCTTCACAGCTTGACCGCTTCTTTCAGCTCTCAAGAGATACAATCTTCATGGAAGCAGCGCTTAAGGCCAACATGAGGGTCTTGAGGAGGTTGAAGAGAGTTCACATGATTGGCAAGATGCCACTCGATGCTGATAGGCTTGAGGAACTTGAGGTTGATCTTGAGCAGCAAATGGGACTCAGCGCCATTTATCGGGAGCTAATCAACAACGCAATGAATGCCTACGACAGTATTGTTGGCCATAACTTGAGTAAGGTCATGAAGACTCTGACCTCAATCTCATTGATTGTCAGTGTGCCTACCCTGATAGCAAGCTTGTATGGGATGAACGTGGGTCTTCCGCTAGAGAGTGATCCGTTTGCGTTTGTCATCATCTCGCTGTTTAGTCTGATAATAACTGTGCCATTATTGCTCTACCTGAAATTCAAGAATTTGGTTTGAAGGACAATCAAGAGCGACTTGTCAAATCAACACTTTAGCCAAACCGATACAAAGAAGAGAAAGTTCAGCTAATCTAGTTGTGACCTTACGAAGCACATGGAGGAGTCCAAAACGACCTTCAAATATCTTGCACAGTACAATCTCTGGGCCGGAAAAAGAATCAGAGCATTGGTTGGCAAACTGACCAAGAAGGAACTCAATAAGAAGATTGGAACAAAGACAGCGAGAGGGCTAAGTGAGCATATTGTCCTTGCGCTGGAAACATGCTTCTACATCGCAGACGAATCATCTGATCAGACAGTGTTCGAAGCAGTTGAAAAATACTCAATGGACGAGCTTCTAAGCCGATGGTCTCGATTGGATACCCGATTGAGCAAGACCATCGCAGAGATTCCACAAGGTAAGATAATGGTCCCGCACATTACCGACAATCCATTTGAGATGGACGTTCTGGACTTTTATCTGCAGTATCTATTACACAACACACACCATCGAGGTCAACTTGTCATGGCCTTAAGGGCGCTTGGCAGGGAGATCCCAGGTACTGATTACTTGATGTTCTTTGCTGAGCATCCTTCTGGTTGAAACGCCCCGTAGTCGACACATTTGCATTCGCCAGAATGGCTTTATCTGAGAACCCACATACGCTTCAGCTATGAGAATAGGAATTCTGACCAGCGGTGGAGACAGCCCCGGGATGAATGCTTGTGTCAGGGCTATTGTCAGAATAGGATGCAAGCAAGGATTCGAAGTATACGGTATCGTTGGAGGATACCAAGGGATTCTTGATGAAGCGTACGTTTCTCTTGACGCTAGATCGGTGGCAAAGATCATCCACAGAGGTGGTACCATACTCACTACCGGCCGATCGGAGGAGTTCAAGACCAAAGCAGGTATTGAGAAAGCGACTGAGCACCTGAAGAAGAAGGGCATAGATGCGCTGATTGCCATCGGAGGGGATGGAACGATGAGAGGGCTCTACGAGCTTGGGAAACGGTGGCAAGATGGGTTGCTTATCGGCGTGCCGGGAACCATTGACAATGATGTTTATGGCACGGACAATTCGATAGGTTTCGACACTGCAGTGAACAACGCTCTGGAAGCAATCGACAAGATTCGAGACACTGCAGAAGCCTTTTCGAGGGTGTTCCTTATCGAAGTGATGGGTCGGCACTCAGGAGCAATTGCAGCCCACGTGGGGATTGCGAGCGGCGCCTCTGCGATAATCATCCCCGAAACTCACACGGATCTTGATGAAATTGCTCAAACTATCATTGAAGAACGAAAGAAAGGCAAGATGAGTTCCATTATTATTGTTGCAGAAGGCGACGAAGCCGGAGACGCTACTGAAATAGCCTCGAAGCTCACTGATAAGGTGAAAGAGGGATGCAGGGTTTCTATTCTTGGCTACCTTCAGAGAGGAGGCAACCCCACGCATTGTGATCGGATTCTGGCAACACGCCTTGGTGCTTATGCTATTGACTGCATTCTCGAAGGTAAAACAGGCATCATGATTGGGGAATCAGGTCGAGATCTTGTGGAAACCCCCTTCGAGGATACGTGGAAAAAGAAGAAGCACTTGGACGAATGGATGCTTGAAATTATATCCGATCTCTCAAGCTAACACAGGCGGTCTGTGTCTACGTGTTTATCAGTCCTTGTAAGCACATCATTGCATGAGGCGCTCTGTGCAGACAAGATTGGCCGACTTCGACGAGTCTGAAAAGAAAGAAGCCAGTCAACCTGAGCCTCCAGTGGTTGTGAAGCGGGAGCGTCCAAAAGGACAACTGTGGCAAAAGACAACCCATGAGGGCGAGGAGTGGGGCGTCTGCAATCTCGACGACACTGTCTTTCTCGTACGCTTGATTGATGGCCGATTACATGCCCATGGAATGGAGGCTTTCTGCAAATATTGTAGCGGGATTCTTGAGATCCGCGAGAATAGTAAGGTGTTTTGTGGCGGACAGTGTGGGCGATATCAAGGCGAGTTCTCTGCGGACTTGAATGATTACCTGCGCTGGGAGGGTGCCAAGTCTTACACACTACGACTAGCAGTGGCAGAAGCTGAGGGTCTGCAACTAGAAGAGCGGGACCTTGAACCAATCGAGTATGCACCGAATTGGTCGGTCTTTGAAGAGTATGAAGAAGCCGAATAAGCAAAAAGTGCAAACAGTTAATAGCATTTATTTCTCAGCGCTCCTGTGGTAAGGAAGGACGGAATCAGTGCAACGCTGATTTTCGTATGTAATAGAGTTTAAGCCGCTTATTCCTTGCGCACGCCAAAAAAATCGAGGGGATTCCAAATGAGGACCAATTTGTTTTCGAAACTGCTGTGTCTAGTAGTAATGTCTATACTTCTTGTACCGCCGTAAACCATGCCATTTTCCAGCTATTTTCCATCTGGAAACTCAACGAAGGGCATTAATGAACAACTCAGTACTTCTGATGATTCATTCATATCATCGTCAACCACAGACCACGCTCAGCCATTGAGCTCAAAAGGACCGTCAAGTACAGACGATGACTGGTATCGTCTGGACGAAAACAACAACTGGTTTGATTGTCGCGATATGCTAGCTCCTTACAGGCAATCCGCAGAGGACATTCAACGTTGGGAAACACGCCTGTATGAAGATGCGGGCTCTGGCATGGACATTAGCTATGAAGTTGCAGGTGATACTCTCTACATTGACGTTTCAATAGGTAGTTAC
>DAOWNS010000206.1 GCA_030642465.1 Candidatus Thorarchaeota archaeon
ATACGAGATAGAAGGAACAATGACTGTGTTTATCACGATCGCTGTACAAGAAATGAGTCCTTGAATAATAAGCGAGTACAGCAAACCTGTAAACACTGCAATAGCTAGAGGCTGGCGACTTGCGAAACTAGGATGACAGTGTGCGTTAAAAAGGCTCATTGTTGATTGCAGTAATGAAGCAGCTATTGGCTTGTGACAATATGATTGACGACCCCATTCTATTTGAGCAGGTAGTGGCTCACTTGCTTAAGGCCAAGCATAACGTCAAGCTCGATTGCATGTTTGATGGAAGTGCTCGAAAGATACAATTTGATGGATACCGTGAAGTGCACGTTGACGCGCTTCTAGCTCCAATGAAGGTGGGCATTGAATGCAGAAGGAAGAAGGGGCATTCCTATCCACCAGGGAATCAATTTAATGACTGGGGCGAAGAGGTAAAGCGATGGAACTATCAAGCACCAAAGCCCTATACCACTAGCTCCAAGCATGATGAACACTGCTCTCCACATTCTCTTGGTAGCCACTGTGCGGAAATAGTAACTAAGAGCGAACATTGGAATGCCAACTACTATGGATAGGACGAGCAGTATGGGTGGCAGTATTCCAAGGCCAATCAATATGGAGTAGATGATGATCATTGTAGCAAAGGAAACGACTCCCACAGAAAGCCAGTAGCTCCGAACACTCCGTGTCCACCACTGAGGTTTCTGAGGACCGCTTGGCCAATTCTTCTGCAACAAACTGTCGATGTTTGATATTCTGCACACGGGATTTGTATTGACGTAGACTTCTATGATTCTGGCACCCTCAACGAAGTCGTCATTCTCTAGGAGCTTCTTCAGGTTGCCTACTGCCTGCTCCGCCTGAAACAGACCTGCATCTATTCCTTCTGCGGAGTCGACAATACATGACTCAAGCAGTGTTACGGACACGCCATATGGTTCTTCCATGAGATTCAAGTCATCAATGGAGTCCCACAATTCCTCTGCAATGCGCTTGTATTGGATTCCATCCCACGGTTGTCCGATCCATGTTCTAATCATCTCATACAGTGTTCTTGTTTTGATATCTTCGTGAATTGATGAGGAATGGACGTCCGGCTTTGTGTCTATTCGATCCATTTCAATCGCCTCGTGTTAACGACTTCTCCTCCTGAAGTATTCCACACACCTTTAGCACACCCGGCCAATAACCTCTCCTGCCAAGTCGGTCCACAAGGTACGCTGCCCCGCAGTATGATAATACTGTAGACAGGACGAAAGCCACCGGGTTTAAGATACTGAGACCACCATGTAATGGAGCCCAAGTGGGGACAAAGAGGACATAGTTGAGTAAGAACCAGATGGGGACTCCAAAAGGTATTGCTCCACACACAATAATTATCTTCCTAGAGGTCATATGATGCTCTGGTTTTCTGATGTAATAGGCGCTGAACAACAGAAGAGGAGCTCCGAGTGTAAGAGGCAACACCTTCTCCAACGAAATGTATCCTTCGAAGAATCCCAACCATAGAGCTATCGCCATACCTATATAGATTCCAAACAGAAGCCAGAATTGATGTTCGTGCATTTCATCCCAGAGTTTCCTAATTTTCTCCATGATCAGAACGTACCTTTGGATATCCCAGTCCCGTTCCATACACCCTGAAACCAGATCCATTCAAGGCTAGAAGGAATAGCCTACATTATTACATCTCATCCTTCGTTAATAACTAAATTGTTCAAACGGCCCTATCCAATAATACAAGAATTCAGAGGCAAGCCAGACACGCCCTCTTCGAGGGGCTTGTGGGTTCCCGGAGAACAACTTGGTGAAGGGGGGCTTCCGGTTCTTGCGCGGGCGATGCATAAAACCGGCATGCTATCGCTGCTGCTCGTTATTCTCGGACTGCTGATGCTCGACCTCGTCGCTCTTGTGTCCTGTATGCTGCTGAACATTGCTCAGTTCCAATTTCCATTTCGTCAACACGATTGCTATGACTGTAAGAGATGAAATCGTAATCGTCCAGTCCAGAGCGTCCATGTTCCCAAGAAAATCAGCGAGCCAATCAGGCGGTGTTGTCGTTCCTGTTGTTGTGGGAGTTTGTGTTTCGTTGGTCGTTACAGGTCTATCTGCATGATAGAAGTATCCCGGATTATGCGTCAACTCAATGAAGTTGTTTCTTGAATACACGGACACATTGAATGGCCCTGAAGTTACCATAGGCTCACCCGGAGGATTAGGTGACCAGTCTTCCCATCCATCAAGACCAACCTCAATGAATACATGTTTGGGAAGAATAGGCTTGTATCCAACGGAGTACAGGTGCCAATACGACTCAGTGTTGAACTCCACAATCACTCTGTAGGTTGAAGGCGAGTAGACCGTAACAAGGTCCTCGAGGCCCGCCCCATATGGATTGCCTGGGGAATCACGATAGTAGTTCAGTGTGAATGCCACATCCTCAGCAGTCAGAGAGCTCCCATCAGTCCATGTAGCATTGTGAATCAAGTCAAACGTGAACCTAGTGCGTCCAACGGGCACATCAGAGTTGTCCTGGTGGGTTCCCGCGAAAAATGACTGAGCCAACCACCCGACGTCTACCCCTTCTGGATTTCCAATGATCAGACTGTCGTACATCTCGAGGAACACTTTCCTTGCACATAAAGAGGAACCCACCATGAGATTGAAACTGTCAACGTCGGCCGGTATGCTCCAACGGAGGGTGCCACCAAATGGACCACCTTGAGAATCCGGGAGCTGTGCCTTGTAGTTGGTCCACCAGCTGGAAACGCCATACCTGAAATCGTTGACAATGTCCTCGAACCCGTCTATCCGATGAGCGTAGTGAACTACCTGCTCATAGCACACAATGACCGGGCACTCCTCGAACAAGATCCTCTGCATAGCGATTGCTGCCTCGGATATCTCATCGTAGTCGGTGGAATACAGCAGTTGCTCTCTCCAAGAGTCATAGCTCGCATTGCTGAATCTTGGGAAGTTGACATATGGTGCGTCTGCGTTTTCGGACCAGTATTCCTCGGCCAGCCACTCAACCCCTAGGCCATTGAGGTCTGAAATACGGTAGGCAATATCATAGTCCTTATCAACGTAGAAAAACTCCGGAAACCACCAGAGATCCCAATAATAGACCTCGCCCTCAATCCCGATTGCCTGGAATGCATCAATGACATGCTCACATGTACTCACGTGGCGGGTATCGCCCTCCGTTCGAAATGTTATGAGTGTGACGTTGAGCTTGCTTCCGTCAGGAGCCTCTCTTATCCCATCCTCGTCGATATCTTGAAAGCCAGCATCATCGAGCAGCTCATTTCCAGTCTGCACATCAGCATCGTAGTAGTCGTATCCAAATAGTCCCTCTGCTGACCACGGGCTCATCTGTAGAACACAGGAGTCCTGTGGGACTGCCAAGTCGTTCCAAGCCTCCTGACATATTTGTCTCTTATCAAGCGCGAAGGCTAGTGCTCTCCTGAACGCTGTGATGTTGAATGGATACCTTGCAGTGTTGATTGTGAGGTAACCATATTCATTCACGGGCATGCTTGTGACTGCGACATTCTCAGCCTCACTGAGTTCAAGCAAGTAGGTGGGATCTATTACACCTCCGATAAGGTCAATCTCATTGTCAAGAAGTGCCTGAACCTGTTGGCTATCGCTGCTGATGATGCTGAACAGGATATTGTCTATGTATGGTCCAGATTTCAGGGGTGTGCTCACTTCTATCTGTGCAAGTGTTGAAACATGGGGCACGCATAAGAGGAGAGTGAGAAGCGCAAGCAGGAGTGATTTCCTACTCTGTTTGGCCTCAGGAAAAGGACTCAATCTCCCTAACACCTCCGAATACGTGGCTTTCTGCCAATGAGCCTCAGCAGGAGTGACTCTGGAATCTCATGGACATATGAATTGGTTCCGGACATAAGCCTTGTGAGAAGGAAAACGATGCTGACGTCCTAACAGGGCTACACAATGGTTGTGTTTTGAATGACTCACCTTTGCATTTCTCTCCAAGGATGCTGTTGCAATGAGTCTATCAGGACGGCCAGTGGAAGGGTGAAATCTATGGTCGGCTCTAAC
>DAOWNS010000099.1 GCA_030642465.1 Candidatus Thorarchaeota archaeon
AAGGGGGTTTCCTTGTTGAAATTTTCTTTACAATAGCCTGCACCTGTTATGATATGAATTTGTAGAATATGATGTTGGGCCCTTGAAAGAGAGAAATGGGCATGAAACATAGGGATGCGCGAAGGTCAGAGGTGCGAGACGTGCCCTCCACAGCGCCAAGCGACCTATTTAAGAGAAACCTATTTGAATAGCGTACGGCACATTCAGAACACAGATCAATGTCATCTAATAATCATTGATGACTTCAGTGATGACCTCAAGGGTGCTATCCGTTCTCGGCTGTGTGAAATCTGTTACGGATTGCAGACCCTGAGGACTGGCTCAATGTATGCCGACTATCAGCGGACGCTTGAGGATTTCTTGGACAGATATGATGCAAAGACTAGTCTACAGAAGAAAGGCATTATCGGTGAACTCTTGACCCATATTCTGGTAAGATACTATCTAAGTGATTTAGAGCCGGCATCAATCCTGTTCAACAAGGAAGAACGCTCCATGCGAAAGGGCTTTGACCTCATCTTCTTGGGGACCGAGTATGCCACAGTCTGGTACAGCGAGGTCAAGTCGGGCCAACCACCTGCAACAATCACACCCTCGAGCAAGAGCTTGAGTCTCTTGAATACCGCACGAGCCGATTTAACGGAAAGGTTCACCAACGCCTCAAATTCGGCATGGTTTAGCGCTATCATCGACTCCAACTTGACAGTATCCGATAACGTCCGTCCCATGCTGCAGCAATTGCTCGAAGCAGATGCGCCTGCAAGACGCCTCGGTGACTTCTCGGCAGCAGCAATCCTTGTGTCAGTCGTATATGCGTCTCCTGCTGATGAGATCGACTATGAGGTCCTCTCGAGCTATTTTGCCACTGCATACGATGACGAGCACTTTTCAGACCTTATAGTTGTCTCCATACAGAAGGAGACTATGCGGAGAGTAGTTGAATTTCTCAGGAGCGAGACATAATGCCACAAGACGCAATGACAATTCGCAAATTCCTGAACGACGTTGCCGAAACGGACTTTGAGAACACCTATCTCAACCTTTACAATCCTTACCTGCAAGACCCATTGAGCTATGAAAACACCTATAGGCTATTGCGAGTAGCACTCCTCCTTCTAAACAGCGATGACTCCCACTTGCAGGCTCTTGGTTACCGAATAGTACTCCGCTACAGCAACGCCACTCGCGACTACAAACCTCTGTACGATGTTGCACTAGCAAAGGACTTAATCCCCATAACGAAGTTCATCGAGAATCAAGACAATGGACTAGGTGCAACTGGAGACGACTTCTCATCTCTGCTGGCAAGTGCACACATGGAGAGTTTCAAGCAGGACCAGATGTATCTCACAAGTGGACAAAGACAGATGATGAATTTTCATTCAGAGAGAGATGATAACCTTGCAGTCATTGCACCAACATCCTATGGTAAGTCACAAATGTTGATATCACGTCTCTCCGTGTCTGACTACGACAACGCATGCATTATTGTCCCAACCAAGGCTCTCCTCTCACAAACACTGAAGAGACTGATTGCTGCAGGTGTCCATGAGCTGGACTATCGACTTCTTTCCCATCCCGACATGTACACCGACGGGATCGACAAAATGATTTGCGTATTCACACAGGAGCGATTGCTTCGATTACTCAAGAAGTGTGACGATATCAAATTCGATATCGTTATGGTGGACGAAGCACACAACCTCTTCGAGAGTAGCGACAGGGCCATGCTGCTGGCATATGTGCTACTGATACTCAGAAAGCGCAATCCTGATGTCCGACTGAACTTCTATTCTCCTTTTATCGCAGATTCAAATAACCTTCGACTCAAGTACACGGAATACGATCTCGAATCACTTACGGTGACAGAGAGCATTAAGAGTGAAAAATTCTTCATTATCGAAAATAAGACAGATAATGGAACCCTCCACTATTATGACCAGTTCCTCGATACTAGTCGCGAACTCAGTTCTTCTCCAGGCTTAAATGATGCCCAACTGATCTTTCTACATCAGGGAAGAAAGAACATTGTCTACCTTAACAAGCCCAAGGATATTGAGGATATCGCCTTGAAGATGTCAGCATCTCGCCAGAATCAACATAGGGTGTCTGCTGAACTCCAGAAAATTGTGGCGGCAGTTTCCGACCTCTTTCACGAGGACTATAGCCTGCTTCAATGCATCCGTAAGGGGATTGTCTATCATCATGGGGCGATGCCAGACCTAGTGAGACTCTACGTGGAGCACATATTCTCTAACTTTGATGATTTCCAGCACATCATTGCCACTTCAACACTTTTAGAGGGAGTTAACTTACCGGCAGATAAGATGTTCATCTTGAACAACATGAAGGGGCGAAGAAACCTCAGTCCGGCTCAGTTCCGGAATCTTGTCGGTAGAGTGTGTCGGTTTGGCGAGATTTTCAGCGAGAGATACGGAAGTATGAATCTGTTAGAACCTGAAATCTATTTACTGAACGGCGATTACACTCGATCAGGAGCAAATCTTAAAAAGTTCCTGCACAATAGTGCAAGAATCAACAAAACGATCAAGGACGACGTTGCTAATACGCTGATCAAGCCCGATGAGGAACTGTCCGATGATGAACAGGCAGTCCTGCATGAGAAGCTAGAGTATTTGGAGAATATTGAACCCAACACAATCGTGGCAGAGAATGTGCGGTACGCTACCACATTGATCGGCAAGTACTGTTACCGTAACAGCATTATGGAGTTCGATATCTTCGACAATGAAGACGCTCTTTCTACAGAACTATCTTCATACGACGACAGAGGTCCCATTGATAATGCTGAAGACCTTTTGACTGCCATTAATGATATCTTTCTGGACAGCGTAAGCTTCACAGACAAACAGCAACATGATTACCGAGCTTTCCTCAGGTTAACCGAGGAGGCCGCGCGCAGGTTCTATGCAATGTTTCTCGCATGGCGTCAGAGAGGAAGCTCTTACAAATCCATGATCCTGAGATTCCTCCGGTATTGGGAGAGCATTGAAGATCCTATCATCTACGTTGGGTCAAGATGGGGAGAAAGGAAGCGGACGGAAAGTGACTATTTGCCTGCCTACATTGACATCAGCGAGAAGACCACTGCCGAGAGGGTCAACATTGCCATCAAGAGGATCAAAGAGGAGCAAGACTTCGTTGACAACACGATCCTTAGATTTGTGGAAGTTCTCAGCGACCTAGAGCTTCTGGACCAAGGTTTTTATCAGCGAGTTAAATACGGCACTAATAACCCCGTTCTGATCTGCCTACTGAAGAACGGTTTCTCGATAAATCTCGCAAGAGTAATCACATCCAGCGAGTACGCAGAATACGTCCAAATAGACACGACATCAGATAAGGTGCTTGTGTCTTCAAGTATTGAGGCTGCCATGATTGAGAATACTGAGAACGCGGTGCTGATATTTGAAATTCGGTTCCACATTAACGCTTGATCAAGACAACGAAGAAGGCCCAACAATGGCATCAACCTGACAATCCCTTTGTCACGGCCTTTGCGTGGCATGTTCTGAAGATAAATGAAAATGCAGAACTGGCAAAGCCCGCGCCAATTCCGGCAAGCCGGAACCGGGCATGCAGGTTATGCCAGCCGTTGGGGCAACAGAGAGGAGAACACCCAAACATGCAACTCAAGACACAAGCTGAACTTGCAGCCAAGCAGGCGGAGGTCCTCCCAGCATTTAGCGGACTCAACCTCCTCCACATCAGACGCGAGCTGTCACACCTTTTGTCGCTTATCGGACGTGATGGCATCTTTGACGAGTATACCCGTCATGATATCTCTCACATCGACAAGATGCTTTCGGGGTTGGAGTGGCTTATCCCCCAGTCAACTCGACAGCTAATGACTCCCACAGACTGGCTTCTCATTGTTCTTGCCATCTACTTCCACGACCTCGGCATGCTTGTCACGCGTAAGGAGTATGAGAACAGGAATGCTTCTGGCTTCAAGGCTTTCGTCGAGTCCACACTGTTTGCTGGGGACGCTGGGGCCGACTACCGAGAGATGGTCAGCAGCATGTCCAAGGAGAAGCGTGAACGCTATCTCTACCAGGAGTTTGTACGCCACAACCATGCGTTGCGCATACGCAACTGGATTAATGGTCAGGATCGAGAGGCGTTGGGAGTCACTGAGGAGATTGCGGCGGAAGTCAACGGGTTGCTCGCTCCCCTTGGGAGGCAGTTCGCGAGAGACCTATCCTTCGTCTGCGAGAGCCATCACCTAGACGACCTGGGAGACCTGCACAAATACCGTGTTGCTCAGCCCTATGGGAACAGCAATGAGGAAACCGGAAACCTTCAATTCGCGGCCGTGGTGCTTCGCGCTGCTGACCTTCTTCATATCACGTCTGACCGCACACCGTCGGTTCTGTTTCGGACCATCAACCCGGCAAACCCAATCAGTCAGGAGGAGTGGTCTAAGCAGATGGCGGTCACGAGAATACGCCCTAAACTCGGCCTGAACGAAGATGGGGAGCCTGACCCAAGTGCCGCGAAGGACACGATTGAGGTGCATGCCTATTTTACGAAGGAAGATGGCTTCTTTGGCCTTACCGCCTATTTGGCATACGCGACTGAACAGTTGGCTCGATGCCACGACTGGGTGATGCAGACGAACCGGAAGAAGCTCGCGCCACATGCATTCCCATGGATGCGCATCGATGATTCGAATATCGAAACAGAGGGCTTCATCAGAGATGCGTTTCAGTTCACCATTGATCAGGCGAAGATCCTCGACCTTCTGACGGGCCACACGCTGTACAACGATTCGTCTGTTGTTCTGAGGGAGTTGGTACAAAACTCGCTTGACGCGATCAAGTTGCGTCTCTACGAAGAACCGCAGTCTGAATCTGGCCTCGTTGCCATATCTTGGGACAGCGCTAACCGCATTCTATCCGTGCAAGACAATGGGACAGGTATGACTCAGGAAGTCATACGAAACCATCTCCTGAAGGTTGGCGCTTCTCTGTACCAAGACGCCGACTTCAAGAAGAGGCATCCCGACTTCACAAGCATCAGCCGTTTTGGCATCGGCGTCTTGTCCACGTTCATGATTGCGGACTCAGTCGAAATCGTAACGAGTCATTCCACCGAAGAGCAGGCCAGGAGGCTATCTCTTCGTTCAGTGCATGGGAAATACCTCGTCAGCCTACTGGACAAAGAGACCAATCCTTTGGCGTCGTCACTGGCAAAGAGTGGCACCGTATTCCGGTTGCGAGTGCGGCACAGCGTCAAGATGCCCGACGTCGTACGCACAGCACGACAGTGGTTCGTAGTTCCCGGCTGTGCAGTCACTGTCAGCATCGATGGTGGCGATCCGATTCCCATAGGGTACGCTGACGTTAGGGGCGCACTTGTGGCATACCTTCAATCGATTGGAAGGCGGGTCGTTGATGATGTTGCTGCAGCGCCTCAAGACGAGACCGGCGATCCGCCAACGGCCGTTGTACTTCATGAGTCCGACGGCAATGCACTTGCATGTGGACTTAAATGGTCACGCTACTTTCACGAATGGTCGTTCCTGCCTGTTCAGAGCACCACTGATCGGATTGACGCGGCATCTTCCCCAATCGGGACATGCGTTGAGGGCATCCGAATCAACTCTGAGACGCCCGGCTTCTCAGGCAGGTCAATCGTCGCACTCTCGAATACGTCTGGTCCCCACGCCCCAAAGACAAATGTTGCGCGTTCAGGGCTTGAGAAGACACCAGAGTTGGAAACAATGCTTGAGGGCATATACAGTGGGTACTGCACTCATGCCCGGCAGGAGCTAACAAACCTGTCCTCAATCCGTGGGCATTCGCTCACTTGGGCCATTCAGGAAGCGCAATTCTTGCTCGCGCCCCTATGGTATGGGGGGTCCAAAGACAGTGAGCCCCTCAATCGCGATATTCTAGCGAAGTGCCTTCAGGGCATCCCATTCCTGCTGATCGAGGACTCTGATGGCCGTCGGGCCGTTTCAGCCCAGTATGTCCAATCCCAAGAGCGATTCTGGACGATTGAGTGCCCCCTCCTTCGCTCTGCGGAAAGGCTCATACGTGAGAGCGCGACCAATGCTTCCTTGCGCACCATCCTTAAGGCGTTGGATATCTCGCTGGGGCTCCCGACGGAGCCGCTTCTGTGCCTGTCGACCATTGAGTTTGAGTACACCGGCTGGTCGGAGGCATTCGCATTCAAGGAACGAGAAGTGTCAGAATTCAGGGTCACCGAGAGTGAGCGGAGGCTTGATGTTTCATGGTCTCGCGTGTCAGAACCGACACGCTGGCTTTCACTTCCTGATAAGTGGAAGTCTAGGTACTACACCACAGCACAATCCTTGAGATACCATGAACCATTTATGATAGTCCAATCGAACGACATGTGGCTATGTCGAGGCTCGGTGGAGATCAGTGGCTTGGGTGACCACACATCGATTCGATATCGCGATACAACATTCCTGCTCCCCGGCAGTCCATTACACTCGTTTCTTTTTCCCATCCTCGACGAGGAACTCGCCCTTGGCCGCTATGATGAGCGTGTGCCAAGTATTGTGCTGTGCATGGGTTTCGTAGAGTATCTGCTTTCGCGACCAGAAGAGGTGCTTGATGTCGAGCAGGAGCTCCGACGGTTCATGGCCAAGGTGGAAGGCGGAGATCGTTACGACTCGGCGCCGCTCTCCGACGCAGACCGAGACCAGTTGAGCGATGCCGCCTTCCTGACTGCCATCGCCGACTCACATCTGAAAGTCTTTGATCCTAATGCTTGGGAACGAAGGCGAGGAGTGTGGTTCTAGAGCTCCGTGACGCGCACTATGTCGAGCCCGGAGCCCCATCGGGATAGGGACGGTCATCGCTGACCGCCCCTCCCACACCACC
>DAOWNS010000221.1 GCA_030642465.1 Candidatus Thorarchaeota archaeon
ACTGCCCCAACAGAGGAGCCGGCAAAGCCCGAGGCACCTGAAGAGGAACCAGCCCCTGCTGAAGAAGCGAAGGCTGCAAAGGATAATGATAACAAATCGGAGGAAGTGATTGAAGAATGAGTCCGGAAACAAAGCCAGACTTTCTTATCAATCCTGAAGGATTGAGAATTGATGGCAGAAGAACTGATGAGATGCGACCTATCGAACTGAAGGTCGGTGTACTGAAACAAGCTGATGGCTCGGCGTCCATTCGGCAAGGCAATACCTACATTTTGGCTGCAGTATATGGACCACGGGAGCTTCATCCCCGACACTTGACAATAAATGATAGGGCCTATCTTAGATGCGTGTATCGTATGGCCACCTTTTCTGTCCCTGATAGGAAAAGGCCAGCACCATCTCGAAGAGAACGCGAAATTTCCATGGTCATCGCCAATGCACTGAAACCCGCTCTCTTCTTAGAAGACTACCCTCGCGCAGTTGTGGATGTCTTCATCCAAGTTATACAAGCTGATGGCGGTACTAGGTGTGCGGCAATTAACGCAGCTTCCTTGGCCCTTGCTGACGCAGGCATACCAATGAAGACTCTAGTGCCAGCTGTTGCCGTAGGCAAGGCGGAAGGCAAGCTTCTGGTTGACTTAGGCGATGAGGAAGACAAGTACGGTGGTGGCGATGTACCAATGGCCATGCTCGGCACAACTGGAGAAATCACATTGCTGCAGCAGGACGGGTCCTTCGCTAAGGAGGAACTGGTTGAGGCCATGGGGATGGGAGTCACTGCAATGAAGTACATTCTTGAGCTCCAGAAGGAAGCCCTGAAAAGCGCATACACCAAGAAGGTGGCGGTTGAGGGTGAGGAACTCGACGAATACGAAGATGACTTGGAAACCGATCTTGGCGAAGCCGAGATTGCAGGAGAGGAGGATGAGTAGACATGGGTGACTATAGTAGTGAAGTCATAAGCAACATTGATCGCGATTATATTGCAAACTTTCTCGACACTGGTAAGCGAATAGACGGCAGAGCCTTTGATGAGGCTAGACACACCGAGATTGAGCTTGATGTTGTTGCAGCAAAAGCCGAGGGTTCGGCTCTTGTACATCTCGGAGACACAAGCGTGATTGCTGGAGTGAAAGTACTCCTAGGGGATCCCTACGCAGACTCACCGGACAAGGGAGTCATGATGGTGACTGCGGAATTGCCACCACTGGCCTCACCGCTGTTCGAGCTTGGGCCACCTAAGGAGCCCGCTATCGAGCTCGCCAGAGTGGTCGACAGGGGTGTTCGCGAGAGCGAGATGATTGACACCTCAAAACTGTGCATTGAGCCAGGAAAGAAAGTGTACATGGTGTTCGCTGATGTATATCCTCTGGACTATGATGGTAATCTGATTGATGCATCCTCACTAGCAGTAGCTGCAGCTTTGCTCACTGCGAAATTTGACGAGTATAAGTGGGAGGATGGCAAGGCGGTTCCAACAGGGAAGAAACTGGATCTACCAATCCGGAATTCAGCCGTCGAGGTTACTATTTCGAGGATTGGTCGACATCTGGTGATGGATCCGTCTCTAAAGGAAGAGATGGTGCAGGACTGTCGACTCACGATGGCGGTCGATAAGAGCGATAAGCTGAGAGCCATGCAAAAGGGTGGCGGTTCCGGTCCCCTCACAATGGATGAGATTGAAACAGCAATGACCATGGCGATTGATCGTGCTCAGGATTTGCACAAGCTCATCGATGAAACCATAAAGGCAAGAAAGAAGAAATGAGACCAGTAAGGGTGCTGCCCTTGCTCCTCTCCTTCGGATACTGATAGATAGGCTAATAAGCCAAACAGATGGGCGGGTGATAGAATCCCGCAATACCATCTAAAACGCCCCAATATGGGTCAGGAAAGGGATCTAGGAGACCAATACATTGGCGAGAACGAAAAAAGTCGGTAGTACAGGACGATATGGCGTTAGGTATGGTGCCAAACTACGCCGCAGAGTCCTTGATATCGATAAGAAACGTTCAGAGCCAGTGCGCTGTCCATCGTGTGCAACTAAAGCCCTCAGGCGGGTTGCCGTTGGGCTCTGGAGATGCAGAAAGTGTGATCTTCTCTTTGCCGGAGGAGCCTACGTCCCCTTCACAGACGCTGGGAAAGCCGCGAAGCGCGCAATAGCCCAGAGAGTTGCTGGTGACTTCCTTGCTCTCAGAAGTGATGACGAGGAAGATGTTCCGGACTTCATGGCACCTCTCACGAAAGAGATTGAGGAATCCGCGGAAGCCTCTCCAACTGAGGTGGGTGAAGCGCTCGAAACCGAAACTCCAGAGGTTTCTCCAGAAGAGGGGCACGAGTAGACGCGAATCTCATAATTGGTTCCGTAACTGAGGGAACCTTGATGCCATCTATCCTAATCACAACTTCTCGGCGGACATCTAACAGAGTCCGTTCTTTTGTACGCGACCTCTGGACCGTACTTCCCGGTACTGAGCGATTCAATCGCGGCGGAATGAGCATAGCCGAGCTTTCGTCACGGATCAAACAGTCGAGAGCAAGTGCTGCCATTGTAGTATCGCTTTTCAAGGGAAACCCGAGGAGTCTGCAGATTCTATCGCCAGATGGAGGACAGCTAATGGAAGTGCGGATGGAGATGGCCAAGCTTCGTCGTGAGGTGACTTCCTCACGCAGTCCGAAGATGCGCAATATCCATTCTGTATCTGTCCAGAGTGGAGCTGGTGAACAGACCAGAGCAATAGCTGAAATGCTGAGCAAGCTCCTAGATACGCCCATTGCTGAATCAACGGCAATTGTGGCCGTTGGATCAGAAGGCATGAACAATGTTGCAGTGTGGCTTCAAGACCTTCCAAATGGCAAAACTCTCTGGACACATTATCACGCAAAAGATGGTCTTGAGATTGGGCCGAGGATGAGGATCACCTCGGTTACCGTGTAGGTTCTCGTGAGATCATCTGCAGAACAGAACGCGCCAGAGCATTCAGAACAAGAAACCTCATTTCGAAGTCCTTTTACGAAGATGGTCACCAAGAAGAGTTGCTAACACAGAGTGCGGAAATCATGACCTCAAAGCCAGTTCAGAGTGCAAGTGCAACGCTTTCCATTGATTTGGAGTCGAACGAATTGGCCAAGATGATACGATCCGCTCTCTTGCCAGAAATCGACGCATCTCCTACCGATAGAGCCGCAGCCAGCATTTCAGTTGAGGGGACTACCCTAATCATCGAAATTACAGCAGGTGACCTTACCTCTTTGAGGGCGGCAATGAACTCCTATTTGGCGTGGGTGTCTGGCTGTAAGAAAGCAGTGGAATCCGTGACTGACACAAGCCAAAACCCTTAAGTCGTGACTCATTAGGCGCACTTTGAAACGCCCCGCACTTGAAAGGGAGTTCGACAATTATGGCTCAAACAATACCCCCAGCTTTGGAACAGGACCTGCGAAAATTCGATACCATGCAGCGTAACTATGAAACGATGGCTGCGAAATTGCAGACTTGGCAGATGGAATTGAATCAGGTCAAGGCAACTCTTGAAGAGCTAAACAAGCAACCCGATGATGTTGTGACATACAAGAATGTCGGACAGATCCTGTTCAAGGTTGATAAACCCTCAACAGTCAAAGATCTTGCAGATCGAGAAGACGTTCTTGAGAAGACACTGGAATCCATGAAGAAGAAAGTAGAATCACTCGCAGCTAGTCTGAAGGAGCTTCAGGAGAAGATACAGCTCGAGCTTAGCAAACACAATCTCAGGCTCCAGTGAGAAACATGAATCCAGTATTCGAGATTGG
>DAOWNS010000171.1 GCA_030642465.1 Candidatus Thorarchaeota archaeon
GTCATATTGCATTGCAGGAATTCATTCGTGACTGGAAGAAGTGATGGCGTCTAACGCAATTGTCACGAGATCGTCCAAGGGCGGCTTTCCAACTATCTTTGTTTCGTTCTCTATGGGTTCCCCTATGATAACGCAGGCAGCCCCTACGCTTACTTCCCGCATCTGTCCTATTACAAACAGTGCTACAGCTTCCATCTCTGTCGCCAGTACGTTAATTCTTCTTAGGGTATCCCATCGGGCTTTCATTCGGGCTGGATCTGCTACCAATTCTGGGTGCTCACTGTAGAATGCATCCTTGCTGTGACCAACTCCCACTCGATGCTTAGCCCCTCTGTCCCGAGCGGCCTTCTCAAGTGCGATAACTAGTGCTGGGTCTGCTAGAGCCGGGTACTCCACTGGCACATATTGCTTTGATGTACCCTCGTCTCTCACAGCTCCAGTGAAGATGACAACAGTTCCAGATTCCAGAGTGGAATCAATCGCGCCTGCTGTTCCCACTCTAATGAAGGTGGTACACCCAACTTTGATTAATTCCTCAATAGCAATAGCTGCAGATGGGCAGCCTATTCCTGTTGAACAGACTGCTACTGGAACGCCCTTGTACTGTCCTTTGAAACTCCAGTACTCTCTCTTCTTTGCAATTTCTTCAGGATTATCAAAAAACTGCTCAGCAATCAATCGCGCCCTGTCAGGGTCTCCAGGCAGGAGCACAAGAGGAGGAATCTCTCTCGGGGCTATTCCGATGTGGTACTCTCGTTCATCTGACATCTATTGTCAACCCTTCGCCACGCGGATGAGCCTGCGTAAAAAGGATTATGCCGGTCGTGATGAAACAGGCAAGACTGCTGTTCTAGAGATATGCTTAAAAGAATGCGACCGACGGCGGTCTTGTTGATGACGATGAGCAAAGAAATTACGGATCTTGACCGTCAAGTCTTGGCCATTATTAAAACTGACAGTCACAGGCCTTCTGCCATAACTGGAATACTCAAGGGTCGTCATGTTGAGTGCGACAATAACAGTGTAGTGCAATCACTGAACACTCTGGAGAAAGAGGGTCTTGTCGAGAGGTTTACATCCAAGGCATGGATTGCTACTTCAAAAGCCGATGATTACATAGAGTAGATACTAGTCAAGTACCGCACCACAACTCTGACAGAACTTGGCTTCTGATTCTATCTTTACTCCGCATTCCGGACACCTAGAGGCATATTTCTTCCAGAGGATTTCCATTTTCTCCTTAGTGTCCTCTTGAAGCAGACGTTTTCTTTGAAGTTCATTCAGGCCATCCAGTAGTAAAGCTTCTGCGCCATCTTTTAGCAGAATATTGCCTCGCGTGCAAGCTCTCTTGAAGCTGTCTGCAAAAGATGAGTCTGCTTTCTCCCAGCTCGCTATTGCCCTCTTGATATGGTCATCAAATGAGGCATCGATTGAAATGTGGCTTACCTGAGTTGTTATGGGGTTCTCCGGCAAGAAACAAGGTGTGAAAATCTCAAAGCTCCCATCATCATAGAATGCAACATAGGTGACAACATCCAAGCGTGTCAACGGTGCGAGACCCTTAATGGAGTCGTTGCCAAGTGTTAGGGTCATTAAATCATCCAATTCGTTTTTTAGATTGACAGATTTCTCATCGATTGCCATCTCAATACTTTGGACAGCCGCCCTTACGATTTCATCCAATTCTTCAAGCTCGTTTTGCCTTTGCTGTTGTTCCATTGCGAAATCTACAAGTCTGTGTTTGCGCTGACTAATCTGCGCGTCTGTATCTTGAGAGGTTTCTTTGCTTTTTTCATCAAGTGCTTTCTCGAACTCCGCCATTGTTCTTAGGACTTGTTCGGACTTCTCATTCATCCTCCCCAATATCTCCGTATACTGAGGAACGGTATCTGTAAGGTACTCTACGAGCGAGCGCTGCTCGCTTATGCCTCCTTCCACATTGTCTCCCATTCTTCCAATCTTGGTTCTTGTTTCCCTTACTCTCTGAATCATTCCATCAAAGAATTGCTCGATGTCTGCAATAGCTCTTGCAAAATCCGCAGTCATGGCGCTAAGATTCATCTTGTGCTTATCTTCGAGTTCATAGATCTGATCTTCCCTCTTCTTTTCCAGATCATCCATCTCTATCTCAGCGATTTCCTTCATCGACCTTGCACGTTGTTCCCATTTCCCCTTTTCAGCAACCATTACATGTTCCATGGTGTTGAGTTGACCTCTCATCTTCTCATCCACAAGCTTTCGAAGGGTTTCCATGCTGTTTAGACGAGATGATGCTTCACTTGTGAAGCCTTGGAATTCTTGGCTGATGTTCAGAGCAGCTTGAGAATCAACTCTTATCTCCAGTCGATTAGGCTGAGCTGACGGGTCTATCTCAACGACCATCTTGCCCTGTGAAGTAAACGGACCCGGTTTTTCCAGGTTCCTTATCTGGTGAGTAACAAGCTCGGTTTTATCAAGAAGCGATAGTAGCTTGCCTACTGCTTCGGGTATCTGCTTTGCCTCAGTAATTTCAGTGCTGAGTATTCGACGAACCTCTCCTGACGCTAAACTCTCAGTAGCGGTAATCGACTGCGAAGATTCTCCAGCGGCTGCAAGCAGAATCGAACGGCTTTCGGAAACCTGTACGATCCAATATGGAATAGATGTATGACTGAGACTGGCAATCATCTTCCGTGTTCCTTTGTTTGATTCAGCCAAGGCAAAAGCCAATGCCACGCCAACTGCCTCGGTCTTGGGTCTTGAGTCCTGTTTTCCATACACAAAGTCCAATGCAATTTGTCGAACCATACTGAACACCTACACGATGCTGTGAATTCATTCCCTTACCAATTATGTCTTTTCTCTCATTCCAGATTCTAACGAATCTGAGGCTAACATCTAGATTGTTTTCACAAGCGAGTCGACGATGTTGTATGTTAGGGCCGGGTTGTTTAGAGAGAAACAACGGGTGTAAATGGTGTTTGTAGCAACAATCCGTCCTTTGCATTTGGAGATGAGTTTTTCCAGAAGCTCCTCGCCGCGATTCATGATTGGCAGAGTATGTGCAACAGCAAGCCCAATATTCTTGGCTTTCATTTTCTTCAATCGCGCGCGCGCTTTAATTAGCGTGCTTCCGGTCTTTGTAAGGTCATCGACAATGATTACATTCTGACCAACGACGTCGACATCCCCAGATAGCTCCACGGTGAAGGAATTCTTTCTACTCTTGCTGAAACCTGCAACATTGAACCGTTCTTGCCCACCTTCGTCAGGTGTAACGACAACGTAGTCATTGAAACCAAACTGGATTGCGGCGAATTCAATAAGACCGGGAATGACATCTATAACCTCAACTGTGTCCTTCTCTATTAGTTTGTGCATCCATTCCAACCTATCTGAAACGTGCGGATTCACTACCCACACCTTGTTGCACGCCTTGGAAATCTCCTCCACTGCCCATCTGCTAGACGATGCCTCACCTGTCAGGAACGCCTTATCTTGTAGAGCGAAGGGCTGATACGTCAACACGACCTCAACGCTGGATGGTGGTGCAACTGGAGTTGCCTTGTACACCTTGTGGTTCATTTTCTCGACATCAACTGGTGCTCGCAGTATGTCTAGCAATAGGAGAAGCTCGACGATACGATCTGATGTGGTCCGAGGCTCTTGTTCTGCGGGGCCCGCTCCTGTGCAACTCTGAAAAATGATAACCTTACGGTTCGACAGCTTGTGAACTTCGGCGATTCTCGCATACAGGTCAGTGTTAGGGAACAGCCTGCGCCCATCGTAGTTCCAGTCGGACGAAAACACTCGGAATCCTAGGTCTCGAAATCTCTCACGGAGATGCTCGGCACCGCTCGCCAGTATCACGTCGTAATCTTTCATGGACGACCACCGAGCTGTTTGCGGAGATTCCACCTATATGAGACTTCTGCCCAATTACTGAATCTCGGGTTCTTCTTGACCCACGTAGCGGCTCCCGCGTCTATCATCGTATCCGACTCTGGCAGGGCTACTCAGAGGTAGAAACATAATCTGAACAATCCGCATTCCCGGATTAAGCATCACGGGGCTCAGGTTCTCACAGAATATCTCTAGTGTGAGCCTTCCAGGTTTCTCAGTCCCTGTCCCTGGATTGACTAATCCCGCAGCATGGACGATTATTCCCACTCTCGCTACACTTGAACGGCCCTCTAGAAGAGCGGCATATTCGTGCGAAAGAGCAAGATGCTCAACGGTTTGGCCGAGGATGAACTGCCCGGGCAGTATCATGAATGGTTCCCCTTTTGTATCGATGAGTTTTGTATCCTTGCCCAAATCGTGCCCGGACGCTATGTCCACTGGCGACCCCGGATTGTACAACCTGAAGACGGAATCGAGCTTCAAGTCAATGCTACAAGGCCCCAATGCATTGGGGTCATTTGGTTCAATGCGAATTGCTCCTTTCTCAATCGCTTTCTCAATGTCCACGTCCGATAACATCATGAATGTGCATCCTCCGAAATCTAGAC
>DAOWNS010000356.1 GCA_030642465.1 Candidatus Thorarchaeota archaeon
AGTGTAAGTGAGCGGGCACGGGAAATCGGAGCAAAGGGATTTCAAGCATGCTTCTACACGGCTCACAATCAGGAGAGGCTCATCGGTCCTATGGCATTCCCACTCGGGTATGCCGGCAATAATCTGCGATTGCGGAAACACGTAGATAAGCTGCGAATGTGGATCGAAACATCAAGCCTGCTCCCAGCCCGAAACGAGTTCAATAGCGACCTAGAGGATTCAATTCCGCTCTTCGCCCCTATCAACCGCTGAGGAATACGCGTTCTGAGTGTCAGAAATCGCCTTCTTCCTGGGGAGTCTTTTTGACGCCAGTACAGACGGATGAATACTCTGTTAGTTTCCACTGCCCGGAATTGTTCTTCCGAAGCTGTAAAGGTGTGGGGTTGTCTTTGCCGCCACTCTGAATGAAAATCTTCAGGCCCTTTTCATGGTCCTGCTTCTTGACTACAGTCATGGTCAAGGAACTCTTCTTGAACTTGTATCCATTCTCAGGAGTGCCACCGACATATGACGCCGCAATCCTTGGGTTCTTCTTGAACTGTCCAATGAAATACTTCGCACTTCTGCCAAGCTTCAGTCCGGAAGGAGACGCTCCTTTCTTGAGGCAGTCCTTCTTTGACACAATCACGGTCATCATCGCATCAGCTAGAGCAGAATCCTTCTCAATGTTGAGTGCTGCGATAAGATAGTACATGATTGTGTTCTTGGGCTTTTTCGCATCCTACGTCCATTCAGATTTAAACTTGGAAAATGATGTGATAATCTTCTTGGTGACCTTAGGCATATCAAATCACTCCCCTTCGTGTCGCACGGGTGCACAAAAGGATTGGGTGGCCAGATGGCACCAGTATTTCCTGGACGCTATCACTCTCACCCTATCCGTATGATTTATTTCCTCAATAGGCGAGCATCAGAAGCTAGCTGGTGGCAACGTATGACTGATGGAAAAGACATCGCTGAGTACTGTGTGAAAGTTGGAAGTGAGCTCGGCGCTAAGTATGTTGAGGCGCGTTATGAAAATGAGCGGGCCAGAGGATTGGCATACAGGAACGGGGAACCGATCTCAGGTGGGACAAAGCCATCTGTTGGAATCGGAGTCCGACTTCTTGTTGATGGAAATATGGGCTTTGCGTCTTTTGACAGAATGAACCGCGAGATTGCCAAAGACGCAATCCAGGTTGCACTCAAGATGGCAAGGAATGCTCAACGAGAAGAGCCCATAGATATGGGCGATCCCGTGTCCAACAAGGCCAAATGGACCACGGATGTTAGGGAGCCGCTTTCAGATGTAGACATTGATACATTGATGGATACTGCCAAAGAGCTTAACGCTGAGATGAAAGACCTTGCACAGTTCATGCTCGTTGTGAATCCTACTGTCATCGACAAGTACATCGTCACCAGCGAGGGTACTGAAATTACTGGACACATCTCCTACATCAAATTATGGACATTGCTCACTGCAAAGGGAAAGGTAGGTTCAGAACAGAAATACTTGGACATGTCGCAGTCTGGCGGCTGGGAGCGCATAAAGGAGGGCAACGTAGTTGAAATGCTTGGTGATGAAGTTCAACTCATCCAGAAGGCCGCACTGACAGCAAAGAAGGTTCCCGAACTGATGGAACGCCCGATTGATATGATCGTTGGACCTGAAGTTGCGGGAATTATCGCACACGAGAACGTTGGCCACCCAAGCGAGGGCGACAGAATCATGGGCCGCGAGGGAGCCCAGGCTGGCGAGAGCTTTTGGAGAGACCTCAAGATACGTGAATCGAGAGTTGGGAGTGATGCAGCGACAGTCAGCGAAGACCCCACCATACCCAACACGGGAGGATTCTATCTATATGATGATGAAGGAGTCAAGGCAAGGAAGAGAGTCCTGATTAAGAAAGGCATTCTGAATGAACCTCTACTCAACAGAGAGTTTGGAGTCAAATTTGGAACTGGTTCTAATGGTGCCGCC
>DAOWNS010000131.1 GCA_030642465.1 Candidatus Thorarchaeota archaeon
GGTGGAACATACGAATGCACGACATCTGAGAAGACACATGTGCCGACAAGATCTCTTCTCTCCATCCCTATATGCGTCAAAAGAACTGCCGCCCGAATTGCGTACTCGAGCTTTGTGTTCTCTGGATAGCCATTGCCCATACTTCCGCTAGAATCAACCATGCAGACAACTTGGATGTTCTTCTCCATCTCGAACTGCTTGATGACCATGTCACCACGCTTTGCACTGCTTTTCCAATCAATCAACCTGAAGGGATCCCCGGGGACATACTGTCGAAAGCCCGCGAAGTCAGTCCCCATGCCGACAGTCTTTGTCCTATGAGAACCAAACATGAGGCCAAGCTGCCTTTGCTTGCCCATCGCCTCAAGACGTCGGACATCCTTCCAGGTAGGATACACGAGAACTTCTGTCTTCTCCTTCAATACGCGCTTGAAATAATGCATCCCCAGACGATCACGCATAATCACCTCAGTGGGACCCAAGAAGTAGCGCCCTCGCATCCGTGCCTGTAGGATGTACGAAAAAGTCATGCTGCTCCCCGGTTCTATTCGGGAAGCGATGAAGTTCTCTCCAATAGCGAGAATCCAAGTTTCCGGATAGCGGTCCCAGACTTCAATGAAATCAAAATGTCGACTTGATGTGTTCTTTATAGTGACTCGCACACGCAGGAAATCCCCTGAGAAGACTTTCACCTTGTCAATCTGGCGATCTACCTCGATGCCAGCGATGTTGGCGGTTAACGCAAAGAAGGGGAGTGTCACAACCAGTCCTACTATGAGATACACACCTAGTAAAGCCAAGTAGGTGTTAACGAAAACGAATCCACTCGTAAGGAGCAGAACGCCTGCGAACAGCACCACAAAGCCTCTTTGCGTGATCACTTCACATCGTCTCCAGCAGCATGTACGTGAATTCTCTCATTTACCTTGGACAGTCTACTTCGCCAAGTATCTTCGAAACGATCCGTTGGACAGTAAGTCCTTCGAGCTCAGCTTCGGGCTTCAGAATCAACCTATGATTGAGTGTCTGAACGCACAGCTTCCGTACATCCTCAGGCACGACATAATCACGATTCAGCATCGCCGCACGACTCTTCGATGCACTCATGAGCACCAACGATGCGCGCGGTGAGCCACCGAGTAGTATTTGGGGATCGTTGCGCGTACGTACAACGATGTCTCGGATGTAGTTGATGATGTCCTCCTCTATGAAAACTGTCCTGCAGGTATTTTGCATTGTAATGATTGTATTGGGATCTGCAAGCACACGCAAGTCCGTGGCCATCCCAATGTGTTTCCGACGTACGATTTCAACCTCTTCGCTATCAGTCGGATAACCGAGTATCAATCTGAACATGAACCTGTCAAGTTGTGCTTCTGGCAGAGGGTATGTACCCTCCTGTTCCACTGGATTCTGTGTTGCGACTATCAAGAAGGGCCTTGGTAGCTTACGCGTAACGCCCTCGATTGAAACTTGTCGCTCCTCCATCACTTCAAGCAGCGCGCTCTGCGATTTTGGAGGACAGCGGTTGATTTCATCAGCCAGAACCAGATTCGCGAATACGGGACCCTTACGGTACCAGAATTCACCTGATTTCTGGTTGAAAACGTTGCTGCCCAAGAGGTCAGCAGGTAATGTGTCAACGGTAAGCTGAATTCTCTTGAAAGCACAGCCCAGGATGGAGGCAAAGGTTCTCGCCATGTAGGTCTTTGCAATACCTGGTACACCTTCAAGGACCACATGTCCGTTTGACAGGAAAGCAATGAGTACCTCCATGAGAATGTCAGTCTTGCCAACTATAACACGGTTGCACTCTTTGATTATCTCGGTCGTCAAATCATGGACTTCTTGGATGGTCATCACCTGGGACACATCGGCTTGACCTTGGTCTGTTGCATCTTCTGTTGTCATGCTAGTTGTTCCACCTCATTATGTTTTGATTAGTAGTTTCTCGATATCGCGCATCCAGAAGAATAGCGACATCATCTCACTCTCTTTGATCTTCATTCCCGGTTTCGCGGAAATTTCCTCGATTCGTCGAACTGTCTTGAAGAACTTGTCCTCTGTCAACCGGGGATCTTTGTCTCTAGCCAGAGCCCACATCTTCTTCGAGTCATACTGGTCCCACATGTGCTTCGTCTGCAGTCCTCGCCGCATCTTTCTGTAAATCATCTTGACTACCCGGGCATAGTTGCCCTCGGTTCGGTAGTATGTCATCCTCTCGCTGAAATAGGTCTGACCTCTCCTTAGGAAGACTTCGGATACGTTCTTGACTTCAGGTTTCTTAATCTCTGGCAGATACTTTTTGATGCCAAGAGCGGTCATAATGGGATACAGCGGTGCAATGAAAGGTATGGCACTCATCCACATTATTCTGCCTAAGAATTGACCGAACCAGAACTCCGCTGAGTTTGGCGGTACTGCGAGCAGTTGTTCGCAGAAGAGAACTGGCGTTTCCGCATCACTAAACGAGAGCCAATCCATAATGTTCATCCCGAACCGCTGGTTTCCAGCAAACCTCTCCATCATATCATTAGTGAATATGCTAGGATCACTGACTGCTACAAGTCTCCCTGAACGGCCCCCTGTCAAACTGGGGACTTCAAGCACACCTGCTACAGGAAGCCGACCCGCCCATTCGCCGGGGTCTGGACTCGGGTCTGGTTGGCTTGTGTTAGTTTCACACCAGGATCTTGTTGATGACCACGCAACAGCTGCTAGCGGAGACCCGAGAAGGCAAGTTGGACTCAGAGTCGATGCCCAGTTAAGATGCAAGTCACTCACCCCATTCGTTACAGGATGGCTTACGAAATCCCTGATAATTGGGAATCTTGGGCTAATATCGTGGGAGTCTAGGTCAAGAAGAAGACCGCGTGTAAAGGAGAGGAATCCATCCACCCCCGCTTGTTCCAGCTGCGCACCGCCCATCATGCTGAAGAGATACTCATTGAGCAAGAAGAACGAATTGTTTGCGGTCCCAAAATCGTCCGCCACCATGACACTGCCGCCATTTGACAGATGAGTGAATACCGAGAATACAGTATCTGAACTGAAGTCTCTGACGGGGCCCGTGATGACCAGCACCGCAGAGCCATTGTATCTACTAACAATGCTCATGGAGGACTGGATCGCCAATACCTGATTCCCATTTTCCTCGATCATAGAGCGATAAGTGCTGAGCCCATTCCATTCAGTGTTGTAGATTGAGAAGTCCTGTGTGTAAGTCCCTGAGGCTCCAGTGAGAGTGCTGCCGATCATGAATCCAGCTGGAAGCCAAACTAGAACGAACAACACTATCCAAAGACTCTCTTTCCAGCCCATCTCAACTCACCTGTTAGTTACTCGAGCTTCACCTTCACGCTCGCATCAACACGCGGATACAGATCCGTGAATGTCTTGATTGCGAACTCATAACGCTCACGTGTCATCTCATGGTGTGAGAATCGGGCTTCCTCATAGGTGTGTAGAAACTCTTCGACTGCCTCACCATCGATAGGGAGCTCTTTTACCATGCGTTTCATGTATTCGTTTGCTGTTTCCGAGTTGAGTCGTTCTGCGCCCATCTTTGAACCACACATCTGCTCGAACGTACGATATGCGAGGGTAATAGCCGCGCCGTACTTTCCAGCGTCTGCCAGCTTCTTTATGTTCCTAAGTTTGCTGGGGATATTCACCCGCTCTGTTTCTACAGTGCCTTGGAACATTCCTCGTACATAGTATAGATAGAGTAGAACAACTATTATCGCGCCAGCGACAGCGACGATAGGAAGTATCTGGTCTAGTGTTTGCATCCCATTACCACCTTTTACCTTCATGATGATTATATGACATGTTGAATCTGAAACCCGGTTTGTAAGACTTGAGGAACCGGGTGTATGATCGTCTGTATCGTGCAATGACCAACAGTGCAATGATGCCCTCCACGGAGATTATTAGAATCCACATGATTAGCATCATCCCCGCAGGAATCTCAGCGGGACCAGTTATATTGACCGTGTACAGGCGTGAGCGGACAGCAGTTGTTTCGAATGATGTAATTGTGATATGGTACGTGAAGGCGCCTAGCTCTGCCGGAGCCGTCACTGTGGCCGTGAATGTGCCGTCCGAGCCAGTTGTGACCCGTCTCCTTGTGGTTGTGAAATTGACTGAAATATCAATACTGCGGCCGGCTATCGGGTCCCCGTTCTCATCCATGAGTAGTCCATTGAATGTAAAAACTTGTCCGGGGCCAACCACTGTGAGAGTGCCAGACATGTCGAAATCGACGTTGTCCGTGAAGATGTGCATCGTTTCAGATGTTTCTGCAGAAGAGGGTAACACACCTGTTGTGCCCGAGTACTCAACACGGATAGTGTAGTACCCTGATGTATCCCAATCAACTGACAGAATAGAGCCGAACGTATGTTCACTATTGCTAGTGATTGCCCCAAAGCCTATCAGAGTGCTCTCAGCAGGAGAATCAAGATAGAAGGTGACTGTTGCCCCGGGTATTGCATTTCCAAGATAGTCGGTAAGACTGATGATGAAGGAATAGGTTTCGCCTGGCATGATATCGGGTGGAGTTGAGGGGTCAAAGCGCACCTGCAGGGCCGACTGCGTGAACAATGTAATGGTCCATGTGTCCAAATTGCTGTCGACATCATAGTATCCGGGCACATTTGCCAGACTGACCACATGATCACCGAGAAGATAGGCGGAAGTATTAGTCCAATATCTAGAGAAATTGCCATCTAATTGTGAAGTGGTCGTGAGAATACGACTGCCATCAATCCAGATTTCTAATATTATTCCCGGAGCTATCCCGCCCGCGTTGGAAACATAGCCAGTTACTAACAAGGATTCGCCGACGTTCAGGTCGTTGACTAGCTGCGTGTTCAGGTGCAATTCGACCGAATCCCAAATCTCCAGACTTTCGGGAGCAGTCTGAGCATTCTCGATAGCAGGCGTCGGTGATGAGAATCGAGCATAAATGTTGCTTGGGCCAAGCGGCTGAGTCCAAGAAATGAAGTAGACAATTGAGAAGCTTCCAGCAACGATATCGATGATAGTTGCATTATCGACAGAGATTCCGTCAAGAATGACCTCTACAACATAACCCACCATGGCGGTGCCATTCGCAAATGTCAGGTTGCCGGAAACAGTGACTGAAGCCCCCCTATACACTAAGCTCGTACTCACATTCGCAGTGAGATTAACAGGAATTTGTAGAACCTGAACCGGAATGGTAGACGATTGACCTGAACTGATGTAGGAATCTGCCGGTGTACAGGTAGCCCACACCTGTAGTATCCCAGCGGGCATCGCTTCGGGGATTTGGATCACAACCCAGAATCCTCCCGTGCCATCAGTGGATAATGACGTTATAGAGAAGTTAACAAAATCAATGCTGTGGCGACCCCAGATAACAACGTCGGCAAAGGAATATGGAGTGCCATTGTCAAGGCTGAGAACACCTGAGATGTTCAAGTACTCCGAGATGTAGACAGGATCTGGTGATGCGTCAAATGGCACCCAGACCAAAGTATAGGCGTCAATGTCAATCGGGATTGGAATTGCTGTATGATTATCTATCCAGTTCACACTCGAC
>DAOWNS010000186.1 GCA_030642465.1 Candidatus Thorarchaeota archaeon
AATATTCCTCGATTTCGGAAAGAGCTTTCAGATTCAAAAGAAGTTTTTCGACAGTTTTCTCAATCCGCGAAAGCTGAACATGATTGACGAGCTGGTGAGTTTTGGTCAAATCCCCCGTATCAAAGGGCTCTATCGCGAAGACTACTTGAAGCACGTTGACCCTAATCATCCCCTCCTCAGCGAAGGAAAAGGACCAGTAGTCGATGCCGTTCTGATAACGCACTCCCACCAAGACCATATCGGAATGATTCCATGGCTTCGACCAGACATACCTCTTTTCGGGTCGGAAACCACAAAGAACATACTGCAATACTGGCAGGTCACAACTAGTGGCGATGGGAGCGAGTATCTTGATTGGTATCCTTCATTCCAAACAAAACCTAGGAAGAGCAAGCTCAAGAAAGGAGAATCTTCGTTCATCCGGGTCAGAAGCAAGTCGAAGTATCTGAAGGATGAGAAGAGGACCCGCGAATTCACCAGTCTGTCACCTCGCAAAACAGTTCAAGTCGGTGACGTAGAGGTGGAGTCGTTTCCGGTTGACCATAGTCTGCCGGGAGCATATGCCTACATTGTCAAGACAAGCTCAGGAAACATAGGATACACGGGCGACATAAGGTTTCATGGCCACGCCCCAAAGTTATCAAATCGGTTTGTCAAAGCCCTTGAGGACACTGACATCAAGGTGCTACTCTGTGAAGGCACGAGGGCGGACGATAAGAAGAGCTTTGGGGAATCCTCGCTGAAAGAGAAACTGACCACTGCTTTCAGTTCAGCGAAGGGCCTTCTCCTAGTCAACTACCCTGCTCGTGATGTCAGTCGAGTTTCCACTATGTGCAGAGCAGCCGCAGAATCCGGAAGAACTCTGCTTGTGAGTCCGAAGCAAGCATACTATTTCAGCGTCATTGCAGGTGAAAAGAATCTGCCCGTTCCTTCTGATGATGACTTCCGCGTTCTATTGCCCAGAAAAGGCTGGGGAATCTGGGGCAATCAGAGATTCGATGAGCTTCTGTGGGCGCAAGACTACAGATATCCCGACCCTGTGGAGAAAGTTATCTTCGAGGATTCTGACTTGCTGACACCCTCTGACGTTGTGAAATCGCCCTCTGAATACGTCGTTACATGCAGCTTCTTCGAATTTGGCCTTCTGCACGATCTGAATCCCCAATCAGATACAACCTACATCTGGTCACGTTCAGAACCGTTTGATGAAGAAGGTCAGATTGAGTATGATAGAGTGTTGAACTGGCTGTCGCATTTCGGTATTAGTGAGCCTATCACGATGCATTGTTCCGGACACATGGCTGGGTCAGAAATCAAAGACCTGATCGAGAGAGCACAGCCAGAGATTGTTGTCCCGATTCATACTGAACGATCTGATCTGTTCACGGATTGGCACAAAGACGTGAGAATCCTTGAGCAGAATGATACACTGTCGTTTTAGTATGAAGATGACCGTACACAATTCGAGATGGGCACAGAATGCGCGACCCAGACAAATGCACAGGGAGGTTCAGGCCATGAGCAATAGTCAGGCATACATTACACTAATGGGACGCAGCGGATGGGCTGTTGTCAACTCGTTCTACGCGTCTGTGATTGAAACTGATTATCAACCTGAAGAGGTCATACTTCTCTATGAAGCCAAATACTCCGACGGGATCAAGCCAGTTGTGGAGGGCTTAGAAATAGTCCAGGGGACATACTCCACTCCAAACGTAGTACAAGTTGAGGTTCCCACCTCGGATGCGCATGCTGCTGGTCAAGTGGCACTGGATCTTGTGCGAAAGCTGAAGGAGATGGGCTCTGAAGTTGCGCTAGATATCACAGGCGGACGAAAGGCGCTTGTAGCTGGCAGTTTACTCGCTCTGAAAGACCAAGGTCTTGACCATGTCTACTACCTTGCAATCGAAACAGTTGAGGGCGTAGCCAAACCCTATCTGATGATTCCAGAAAGAATCCAGAAACTCATTGACCTAGTCACAAATGAAGTCCAGAGCGCTACTGTTGAATTCGAGTCCGAGAGCAAGCTTACCGATGTTCTTTTGTCAAGGGATTGTGTCATGATTGTTCTCAATCAGGCTTACAGGCGTGGCGAGCGAATCAAAGTAAAAGCACCACTGATTGGTGTCGACCTTCTCGAACTGAACCTTCGGGATGGGAAAGTCACGATGCTTACAGACTCGATGGACTATGGAGAGAAGCGCGATGCTAATGGTTACCGCGGATGGGATCATCCGACCTACTCGGACTTCCGAAGATGCCTGTGTTTCTGTGGTCTCATAGACTATCAGAATAGAAATAGATTCCACAATCTGCTGACGAAGAAGCTCTGCAAGTCCCGTGACCTTACGAGTGGGGCACGAAAAGCCGTTCTCTCGCTTGATTCGAATATGTACTACAATGGTTTTCCCTCCTACCTAGAGAAACTGGAGACACAACTTGGTATACCACCAAAAGATGTAGTCTGCATTACTCCATTCCCTGTTGTGAAGGAGATTCAGGACAAAATCAAGCGGAAGTACAAACCACGAGAAATCCATGATGCAAGGGATCACTACAATTCCCACAATCTGGGCTCCTTGATTCATGAGTTCGTTGGTCAGAACACTCTCGAAACAAGGGTTGCCAAGATGGCAAAGTCTGAACTGACCAAATTCATGAAGCGGTCAATACACGAGAAGACACGCCGAGTAGATCTCCCCAAAGACAAGGAAGATGTTGACCATCTAATTGTCGATGAACTGGAGAGATTCGCTGATGAACGTGGTGTGAGCGTGAATCTTGTATCCGCGGACAAGAACATGCACGACTTCTGTGAGCTAGCCCAAGATGTAGGCGTGCAGATTCTTGTGCTTCCTAGTAAGATACCTAAAACCACAAAGGTGACAGACAGGACTTTCATTGATCTCTTGGTTGGCCTGTCATTGCTGTACGGCGTTGTGGAGCTTGAGAAGATCGGATACCTATTCGGTGAATACAGAGGGAAACGGTCCGAGGTGTACTCGGATGAGGTCAAGCTTCGTTTCTGGAATTCTCACCGCGCGAGCATAGTTGAGAAACGGGCTGAAACATGCAAGAAACTTAGACAGCTTGAAATGACCAGGTAGGCCTTGATAGCTGACTTCGGGCTGGCAGCCGTAGAAGACAAGTAAAGGACTTAGGTTGATTCAATGATTCGCTTGGCGGTATCCTTGGTCATATCCCGCTGCAAGACACCCATGTGAAATCCTCTTGACTATCAACCAGTACTGAAGTTGAGGTGGGTGTTGAAAGTTCACTGCATATCAATTGACTGTTAGTCGGGAAGCGCGCCTCCGCATTTGGGACAGAATCTTGCATCTGACAAGGTTATGGGGGCACCGCACTGAGGGCAGTATGCGGACGCTTGCGGGGCTACAGGCTGCGGAACTGCAATGTGTGCGGTAGGTGTGCTCTCCTGTTTCGCCTTGCTGTTGACAATCGTGATGATTCCAATCACTATCATTGCGGTCATGATTAGAGCGGCCTGATCAGTCTGCATGGCCGGTTCGTCGCTGCCAAATAACAATGCCATTATTGGGAACACTATTAGGATGATTCCAAGAACGATTCCGCCATTAGATCTTTCAGTCATTTGTATCGCCTGTGCTTTGAATGATTTGTGTGGCCGCGGTTTTCCCGAGGCGGTGTGGCGCCGAATGGCGCACGATGTGAATTGCCTTTTAATCGCTTCTGGGTTGTATCAATTCATCAGCTTGACAGCATCCCTAACTTCGCTTGGCTGCTATAAGATGTCCATGGAAAATCATCTTGATTTTCGAACTGTTTTGCAAATGCGACGTTCGTACTGAATGTCGCTAGCTATTCCATTCAGCAACCAAGATGATTGTCTAGTTCAAGACTCTCCAATCTTTAATCACAAGTCAGCTTGACAGTTCTGGCACTTGCTAACGCCCTGTTGAGTCTTGGCTCCACAGTAGGGGCAGATAACGAGGACCGTCACAATTTCTCTTTCCTTTGTTGTTGTTGCACCAGAAGTCCTGTATGCTGGTGCTGAAGGTGCGGATCGATGGAATGTATTCCCTTCCATTCGACCATGCAAGATTCTCTTGCCTATGGCGTCATATACAGTCTTTCTGATTGTGTCCTCAGAGTGGCCAGTGATTTTGCTTACCTCATCAATGGAGATGCTATCATGAGATGAAACCACACCAACAATCTGCGATTGAATGTTCTTCCCACCTTGACAGCAGAAACAGGGCCACATTATGCAACTGAGAATTATCATTATCCCCCCAATTGACATGGCCATGAAACCGCCCGCTTCTATGCTAATAAGACCAAGGATGGCTACAC
>DAOWNS010000173.1 GCA_030642465.1 Candidatus Thorarchaeota archaeon
AGCTAATCCCACTGGAACTCCCAATGACTTACCAAGCTCCGTGAACGTAACTGAGCCAACTTCGTCCACCAGCAGTAGAACATTTGAGTTTGCTTCCATTCCGAGCACCTTGATGTAACGCTTGGTTCGTGCGTCAGAAAGATCTCGCATCTCAAGCGCAATCTCTCTTTCTTTCTCCATCAAGCGAGTAGCCTTTTCAAAAACTTCAGCTTGCATCTCAACGATGCGCATTTGCTCTTGCGATTCCTTCAGCTCATTCTCAAAGTCGTAAACGCTCTGCTCCAAGTCCTTTACTCGTTTGATCTTGTCAGACATGGATTTTAGCTCATCCTCGTGTTTCTTAGCGGTGACTTCCGCGGCTTCCTTATCCTTCAGTGCGGTTCCCAAATTTCTCTCAAGATCCTTGGTCCTCGTTGTTCCAACATCTGCTTCTTCACGTTTTTCTGTGAGCGTCTTCTCAAGTAGTTCGATTTTTGATTCTAGAGCTGCAATCTCTGCTACTGACTTCTTTGGAACTTCCTTCGCTGCCTGAGCTTCAGACTTGTAGACTTGCACTTCGCTTTGAGCTTCGCCCAACTGATATTTTATTTCTGTGGCTTCTGCTCTTGCAGCCTGCGCGTCTCTCATCCGCTCATCAATGATAGCCTCTTTCTTTATCAGCTCATCTTTTAGAGCTACAACCTGCGCACCAAGCTCGGAAACCTTGCGGTTGAACTCCTCGGCTGCTGCGTCAGCGGTAGCCGTGTCATCAATACTGCCCTGAAGCTTCCTAATGCTCGCTTCCAGATTTGTTATTTCAGCTTGCTTGTCTACTAATTCTCCTCGTTGAGATGCGGTTTCCTCTTCAAGGCTCTCCATAAATGAGCGAACTACATTCTGTTGCTCCACTATCGTTGACCTGAGGTCCATCTCGGATTCTCGGACTCTGGATGCAAAATCCTTGAAGCGCTCCTGTGTTTGCTCCACTATCTTGTCTACGAGGTCTTTCTCAAGAGCTGCGAATTCACTGTCTACAATATCGACGAAGGTCGATTCAATGAAGCTTTTGAAGAACTTCATCCGGAGCCTTTCGACCATCTCCTCGGAAATAGCTGATTTGAGATCAACGACCTTTCCTCTGAATGTTAACAGTTGGGCTGCGAAAACACCAACCACTCCTCGCTGGAGAGATGTGATGTCAGCTCTTAATTGCTCTAGCTTCAATAAAAGGGCATCAAAGCCACCAACAGCCTCACTATCATCCATGAAACCAGGTCTAGGAGGCGGGGATTCAAGACCTTCGACGAACTCTAGAGCAGTGGCGGCAGCACTAATCATATCCTCACTCGTATCCGTAGGAAGAATTGGCTTGCCGGATTCATCCACGCCCTCGGCCAATGCATACACTTCTGAGTCAGAAACAGAAGCGTTTCGCAATGCGTCCTCTAACGCGGACTTCTCAGCATCACTTAGCTTGTCTTTTCGTGGCATTTCATTCCCTCGAAGAGCCGATATTTGCAAACAGACTCCGCTAGGTATAAGCTTTGTGCGAACCGCCCCCCACCAATATGAAATAGTCTAAATCCGTTAAGGATTCTCTTAACAAGAAAACATTATCAGTTAGCATGCGTATGGAAACTTGACCCGGTTGAGGTCATCGGTGATTCTCATGAGGACATGTCCCAAGTGTGGCAAGGCTAACCAACCAACACGGAAATTTTGTATTCGATGTGCATCCTCTTTGATTGCGCCAAGAAAGCCAGCGACCATATCTCAGCCAACACCCCTGGCGCCTTCGCCTGCGACACAACCTACGGCTCCGCCCCAAGCACCTCAAGCTCCCCCAGACCAAGCTTCGGTGACAACTGGAGATCAATGGGTGCGCCCAAGTGAGATTTCAAAGGACAGGGTGAGAGCTGCAGCCGGAGCGAAGAGGAAGACTGAGCTGGAAAAAGCGCGCGAAGCGTTTGAACGGGCAGAAAATGTAGGGATTGATGAAGCTGCGGGCTCAGGCATAGTCGAGTCAAGGATGTTGAGAGCTAGTGAAGTTAGAGAGCTCTTAGAACAGACTGCAGAATATTCAGCCGCTGAAGTGCAAGCTCCCACTTTGATGGAAGGTTCGGAACCCTTACCCCCCGATGCTGCGCATCTGACAGCCCCAGCAATGCCCACACCAGCTGATGTAGAGCATTCGATACTCGGAGCCAAATCTACTCTTGTTGCGCAACCAACGCCTAAGCCTGCACTAGCGGTAGCAGAAGTCACTCCACAAGTACCACCCGCACTGGGAGATGAGTTTGCTTCTACACGATATGACTCAGCTCCTGCACCTGCTCCCGCTGAGGTAGCACCTCCAATCACTCCGGCGCCCATCCCTGAGGTACCGGTGGCTCCAGCGGCTTCGCCAATACCTGCAACTCCTGCGCCTTCACCCACTGCAGGACTGGAAAATGTTACAACCTGCACTACGTGCGGCTCAGTCATCAATGTAGATCTGTTTGAGTATCCGAAAGAAGTCTATGGCGCAATGGGCGGTGCGAGGTTGAAACAAGCACGTTTCCTTGTGGTTCAAGGCAAGTATGAAGATGCACGGCATGTCGTTCGCATCTCAAGGTTTCTCTACATGAAAGCAGAGGATAAGAATGGTCTTGCCGAAGTTGGCAAGCTCGTGGATTCCTTGGCGAAGAAATAGTAGATTTCCAACCATGTGTCACTACTGAGCCCGGTAATTGCATTTAATGGCGATAGTGTTATTAGATGAATAACATTGAGGTGTAAATAATCGGCAAAACCAGCGGAGAGTAGACACCCTGCCAGAAAATATCGCCTATCTGTTCAACCTTGTTTTCTTAGGGGAAGGAGCTGTTGGAAAAACTTCACTTGTCGGTCGTTACGTCTATGATTCCTTCGAAGGCGATTATCTAGCAACTATCGGCACTGATATTCATGTCAAGATGATTCAGGTCGAGGATGATGTTCTTGTCAAACTGGTTGTATGGGACATAGCTGGCCAAGACGATTTCGCACAATTGCGCAAGGCGTACTACCAAAACACAAGCGGCGCGTTCTTCGTTTTCGATACGACACGACCTGAAACGATAGAGCGTATGGACGAGTGGATTGACGCTCTATATGGCGTCACAGGACCGATTCCATTGGTGTTACTTGAGAATAAGGTAGACCTTGAAACAGCAATATCCAAGGAGAACATCAAGAATCTCGTTGACAAGTATAAAGTAGATTTGATACAAACGAGCGCAAAAGAGGATACGAATGTCGAAGAGGCATTCAAGAAAATGACCAAAGAAATCCTCAAGCGTGCTCGTACACAAAGACGTAAACCAATCTAGTATTCGGGGGATATGCAACAGATATCGGAGGCTGAAGAACATGACCAAAGCTACGCCTGATTTCGTTCATAAGCTGGTTTTCCTGGGCGATTCATCTGTGGGAAAGACCTCTCTAGTCCAACGATACGTCTACAACAGCTTGGATCCGAACATAGGACGGACAATAGGTGCAATGCTTCATGTGAAAATGGTACATTATGAGGACGCTTTGCACAAGCTAGTGATCTGGGACCTCGGAGGTCAGCAGTCATTCCACGTTCTACGTGAGCAGTACTGTGCACAGGCGTCTGGAGCATTCTTCGTCGTGGACATTACGCGTCCCGACACGTTGGAAAGCATTGACTCCTGGCTTGGCGACCTGTACAATGCTGCTGGAAAGGTTTCTGTTGTCATAGTGGCGAACAAGATCGATTTGGAGCCGGCAATTCCACCTGACAGGATTGTTGAAGAAGCTGAGTCAAGAGGTTTCAAACTGGTAACGACAAGCGCACTTGAAAATCGCAATGTCAATCAAGCATTCACAGAGCTTCTTGTTGAGGTCGTCAAGAAGACCAAAGATAAAGAAACAATCATCTAAAGCCTGACTAGCCCTTGCAGAATACCTAATGCGGACCGAAATCATCTTCTTTCTTGTAAGCTATCCCCAGTTTCACTCTCTTGCCCGTTACTATGTAGGCAGCGCTCTCAGCTATCTCGAAGGCATGATCTGCGGCACGTTCACAATATCTGCCAACTATTATGTAGAATAGGGCCATGGTTGTGATGTCGTTTCTCTTACGGAGGTATTCTGCAATTTCCTCGAACATCTCAGCGGTTTCTTTGTCGCTTTCCGCCTCCATCTTCTCCAGCTTCTTCAGCTCTGAGAGATCTCCCTTCAACAGAGCTTTCATGCTGATGTCCAGAGTTTTTCTAGCTAAGTCTGCCATGTAAGGAAGTGACTCCAACTTCTTGAAATGTTCAATTCCCTTAGAAAGGCATGTTACGTGTGCAATCTTGTGAGCGAATCTACCAATACGGTATAGGTGATAACTCACCTGTAGGTACGTAGCAAGCTTACGAAGGTCCTTGGCTACTGGTTGACGACGAGCTATAGTTTCGAAGACATCTCCCTCTATCTTGAGCTGAAGTTCCTCGAT
>DAOWNS010000159.1 GCA_030642465.1 Candidatus Thorarchaeota archaeon
GCGGGTGATCACAGATAAAAACAGAACGTGAGCTGGGGTTAGACCGTTGCGAGACAGGTTGGTTTCTATCTATTGGCGCTGTTGGGTGTTTGATGGCAAGATGATGCCGGTACGAGAGGAACGCATCGTCGCGGCCTATGGTGTATCGATTGTCTGACAAGGCAATGTCGAGTAGCTAAGCCGTAACGGATAAACGCTGAATGCATCTAAGCGTGAAGCCGGACCAAAAAATAAACACCCACTTACTAAACGATCCCTCCGAGGGACAGCGGGACTGGTGACAGTAACGTTGAGTTTAGGAACGAGGACTCTTGTAGAAGACAAGGTAAATAGGGCGGGGGTGTAAGCACCAAGCTTCGGCGAGGTGTTCAGCTCACCGCTACTAATGTCCAAGGCGTGCAGACTAAAAGCGGTTTTCGCACAGTACCTAGAGTTGTCAAGGTAAAAATGTACAAACTATAACCTCCATCCCCTGCAAGCGATTTTTTTTCATATTCGCTAGAAAAGGCATAGACTAGGCGTATGTTAGCTTGTCAAGAAGATGATCTGTAGCTATTACAATATTGAAATCAGCTACAAATCGATTTAGAGATTATCACTTCTCTTCAACACATATACGACCCAAGGTGGGATCTCAGTTTCATTGACCCATTCGTATGGCTCATCGTCCTTTGCCAGCGGATGATAGACACTAACAATCTTCAGTTGAGCCCTCTCGTAGGTTTCCAGATATGATTCATGAGTCCAGAGAATGTCTTCTACAGGTTTTTTTCTTCGGTATCCATCTGGATTATTAGGACTGTGTCACCACTTCTTGCATTCTTGTTCTCCGGGAAATCCTTGGTGGAAAATGATGTCCATTCGTGTGTGTAAATCTCAGGTGTTGACACTAGATTGATCAGTCGCCCCTCATCACTAAGCAGGTTTCTAAGACCTCTGAGATTCATGACCTTCTTCTTCATGGTAGGGATATTGTCGAAGGGGAATGCGGACAGGATGAGGTCGAATGAACCTTCCTTGAACTGACTGAAGTCGCCCTCCTCTATAGCGTAGTAATTGCCTTCAGGGTCAATTTCTCTGGCTTTCCTTGTCATTGCCTTTGATATGTCAACGCCACTCACACGAAAGCCAAGTTTCTGCAGGAATCTAGTAGAACGCCCAGAACCGCACCCAAAGTCCAATGCTTCCTTCCCGGTAACATGCTCAGATATGATTGCAGGGAGGTCTCTGAATGCCAGATGGTAGGTTCCAGGGAATTGGAGTTTTGAATATGCATCCGCACGCTTATCGTCCTTGTAAACGTTGGAGAAGTTCATTATCCATTTCTCCTTCTCCTGCAAAAGCCGTCTGGATTTATCGATTGTGATTCATCCTCAGCCCCAGCAATGTCAGAGCATGATGACAGCCTATCCGCTCACTCACGAATAGGAGGTCAACAATGCTCATTATTACCGATACTGCATTCTTAGCAACCAAGCTCAGCAAGATGACCCAATTCACGGCACGAAAAGCCCAAGTAAGCTTGCAACCATTAACAACCCGAACATTACAATGAAGGGAATCAGACAGCAGATTAGGTTCGCACCACAGCCTTTACTCTTGAAGAAGATCTGGTCCACAACGGTTGCGGATGCAACGGCGTGAAGCCAAGGCATGTAGTTTCCAACAGAAACCCTGGACTGGTCCCTTATCGCGAGAATCTTCTTGTCTAGTCTGAATGCAAATGTTCCGTCGCTACTCAGAGCCTCAAATCCCCAAGGCAGGAATCCTGCTTGAGCCTTGACGAAGTCGTCACGGTAGTATATTGTGAAGTTCTTGCGGAATGCAATCCACGGTCGTGTGAGCTTCGCGATTTTCTCTCCACTTTCATCGTGTAGCCAGAACGTCTTATTAAAGAAGCCTCCCTTGGCTGTGAGTATCCTATTTCCCTGTTCATCCTCAAAATGAATTGTAGATCTAAGAAAACTCATCCACGTCCGTCGTCCGGTAGCAATCCTCTCGCCAGTTTGTTCGTCATATATTTCGTAAACTGGTCGCAATGCAGCCAGTTTTTGCACAACTTTAAAGTTTTGGCGTCCTCCACCAATTCCGTCATCTATCGCCACAGTATATCGCCTCATCCACCTTTCGATAAGCTATTCTAATAAATGGTTGGAGTAAAAGGATTATAATCCTAGACACAAGGACATGCTCACCAATCGCTACGCTTAGGTTTCCGTTTCCAATTCGAATGCTTTGGCTGAGGGCCTTCGACTGGCACAACCACCGTTTTTCGACAATGTGGACAGGTCGCTTCTCTATTAGGACCAATCATAGAGTTTCTGCACATGAAGAGAGAACCACAGTGCGGACATGGTATGTGGCGATCCACGACAGATGCTAGTTCCTCTTCTCCCTCTCGCTGTTCCTCAAACTCTGCAGCAATATGTTTGCCAATATAGCCACTCACAGTAGCGTCTAGAAAGAAGAGAACGATTGCTGACAGTACTGCAAGAGGTGAGCCAAGTACCCACGGAAACATGACCATCATGTAGATGTAACCGAATAGTGGTAGCATTAGGAGGACTAAGAAGCCCTGCCCCAACCAGCTTGTTAGAGTCCTTTTCGGGTTGAGGTCCCATAGGTAACATGCCATGTGGCCATTGAAGAAGCCAACACCAAACAGTAGCATGATGAAGACAAGAACCAGCCCACCGAGTACAACGCTCAACGAGCCGTCATAAATCGCCCTGAGTAAGACTACATTCATAGCAAACGGGAATCCCAACTTGATTAGTGCAAATACAAGCCCGTGTACGAAATATTTCCACAGATTTGCAAGCGTCCCCCCCTCCGATTTGTCTTGCCCAACTCCCAATTCCAGTCTTTCTACACCCATAAAAAACCGCGCCCTCTTATTCAGGTCCTAGAGCTTCCCGAATGCTCTTCGTTGCAGGAACTTGCCGTGCCCCACCTTTCCAACGAACTTACCATCTTGTGCAACCACTGCACCTCTAGATATGGTTGTCGAGGGGTACCCAACGAGCTTCCATCCTTCGAATGGGCTCCAATCACAATTAGTCTGCAAGTCAGCGGCTCGAAGTGTCACTTTCTTCTCAGGGTCGAAGACAACTAAATCTGCGTCGCTACCAACTGCAATGGTCCCCTTGTCAGGGTACATACCGAATAGCTTTGCAGGGTTCGTGCTGATGAGAGCCACCAGCTGGTTTACAGTAAATCCTCGTTTACCGACCCCTTCTGTGTACATCAGGGGCACCATCGTTTCAACGCCAGGCATTCCAAATGGAATCTTTCTGAAGTCGCCATTCCACGCGGCCTTTTGCTCAGTTGTGAAGGTGCATGTATCTGTCGCCACTACTTGCACATCACCATTCTTCAATCCTTTCCACAGACGCTCGCTGTCTTGAGGCTTCTTGACCTGTGGACAGGTGGCATACAGATGCCCGTTCTTACCCTTGAAGACCTCGTCATCAAGCAGCAGATACTGGGGGCAGGTTTCAGCATACACTCTCACACCACGTTCCTTCGCAGCATGAACAGCGTCGGCGCCACCGCCAGTGGACATATGAACAATGTACAGCTGTCCGCCAGTGACCTCCGCCCATTTGATTGCACGAATTATTGCTTCTTCTTCAGTGAAAGCGGGGCGAGATAGTGTATGTCCATATGCACCCCATTTCTCCTTCTCCTTCGCGTACCTTTCAATCAGCATCTCCAAGACGAACGCGCTCTCTGCGTGGACTCCGATGTGTCCACCGAGCTTTGCAGTTTCCTCCAGAGCGCGAAACAACATACCATCATCAGCCATCCAACCCTCATTCTTGTAGATCATGAACATCTTGAAGGTGGGGATACCATAGTCAATGACTTCCTTAATCTCCGCCTGAGTCTTATCATTCCAGTCCGTAATGGCGGCATGCAAGCCATAGTCGATACATACTTTCGGATCCGCCTCGGCTCGTCGAGCCTTAACAGCATCCATGATTGAGTGGCCTTTGCTCTGGATTGCGAAATCAATTAGTGTAGTTACACCACCGCATGCGGCAGCCTTAGTACCATTCTCAAAATCGTCAGCAGAGATGGTTCCAGAGAACGGAAGCTGGAGATGGACGTGTACATCAATTCCTCCTGGAAAGACGTACTTCCCCTTTGCCTTAATGACCTGTGTTTCAGATTCTGCTGTCAGGTCCTGTGCCACAGATACTATCTTTCCGTTTTGCACTCCGACATCTGCTGAGTATGTGTCGGAAGCAGTCACGATTGTTCCATTCTTGATAATGAGATCCAGCTCGACCATGCAAATGCCTCCTTAATCCACTAGTGTACAAGCCATAAATCGGTTTGGGAAATCCTCTTTAGACGAGGAAACTACTCTTCAATTCCCAAAATCACAGGAGTGAATGACAGTGAGAAGTCTGCGTGTGGGTCTTGTTCAAGCTAAATGGGACGGCGACGTTACTGATGAAGAATCCATTGAGGAAAACATCGAAAAGATGATTCGAAAGCATGAGGATTTTGCCGCTGCTGCCAAGAAGAAAGAAGTTCAGATATTATGCTTCCAAGAGCTGTTCTATGGACCCTACTTTTGTGCGGAGCAAAATCGGCGATGGTACAAGTACGCGCAGCCTATTCCTGGCCCTCTAACAGAACGCATGTGCAACTTAGCAAAGAAAAACAATCTCGTCTTGATTGCTCCAATGTACGAGGAGGACATGGCGGGCGTTTACTATAACACAGCCATTATCATAGACTCTGATGGA
>DAOWNS010000342.1 GCA_030642465.1 Candidatus Thorarchaeota archaeon
GTCTATGCCGTCCTTCTAGTTGTGGGAATACTTCTCGGCTTTGTTGGAGGTCCATCGTACTACTGGGGTGTAATGACAATAGGATCGCTGATAATGATTGCACCAATCACGTACAGAAACTTGGTTGGCGGGGGTTGCAGTCTTCGGTTCCAGATGTGTGCGCTTGTCAAGGGCATGGTTGCAGGATTCATCTTTCTGATACTCACAATGGTTGCAGACTTCTTACTCTGGGGTGCGATTGGATCCAGCTTTGGATGGACACCATTAGCAGAGGGCCCGGTTTCATGGAGCATATACCAAGTGTGGTGGTTCAGCGCAGCTATTGGTGGGTTTGGCGCAAGGATTGTGGAAGTCAGGGCGTACGACAAGACTGTCGGAAGAAACATTACAATTATCGATAGCGAGTGATAAGCGAGCTCTGCGAACCTCTGTTCAGGGTACCAACAAATATTAACGCACGCGTGCAAGACTCAAGCAAGGAGCGGACACTACCATGAACAAAATGCTTGCAATTCTCGGGATCGTTCTGATAGCAGTAGGCTTATGGCCAGTATGGATAGTGTATGTGGACTTTCTAGCCACGTATGGAGTAATGCTATGGCTTGGATTGTTCCACCTATCTCTGATGGGATATATCTTCTCAGAACTAATGCTTGTTATGCTCAGCTTTGGTGTTATCCTGCTTATCATTGGTGCAATCAAGTAATGATGGTTCCAAGACCGTAGAGCGGTTTGCAGCTCACACTTCGCAAACCGATTACGGGAATACATCAGAGTCTAGGATATGACAAAGGAGATTGGTGAGCTCCATCTATGCCAGGAGTGCAACCTGCTGTACCGTGAACGATCTTGGGCAAAGAAGTGCGAAGAGTGGTGCAGGGAGCGTAAGTCATGCAATATCGAGTTAACTAAGTATGCTGTTCCACAGAGTGGACTCGCTCTGTCCAAATGATCATGGAACCGTGATGTTGCAGTCACTAGATTTCAATTCTCAAGTCGGTGTGTTTGCCATCCACAAATCCGCGGAAGGCATCAGCCGCTCTGACTATGCCAAAGCCTCCCAGAAACTGCACATCAAGGCCAGGATCATTCTTGAGAGCCAAGTACGTCCACCTGCAAGCCGCAATGACCATATCGTGCGTTACGTGAATGTGAAGACTGTCACCGCTATCATCTGTTAGATTTTTCAGTGTATATGGAAGAAGACGTTGAGCATATGCCCTCATCCGCTCAAGCGTGTCTTCCGGTATCATGTCCTTCGACCAAAGCTGATACGTTCGCGCCCAGCCAATCTCACCTGCAAAGGCGGCGTACTTCATCGGGTCAGCATTCGCACCAAGCAGAATCCCAAGTTCCTTCATGAGGACCAAGTCACCGCCGCCATCTGAGAGCCCCTCTGCAATCCCTTCCGCAGTCTGTTCCGTGCGAATATGTGGGCTGTAGAAAATGCTAACTGGTCTATCTGTGGGCAGTCTTCGCCCAAATTCAACCGAAGTATCATGTCCTATGGGTGTCAACTCAGCTGTCAGGCTTGCTTGAAAACCACGATTGACCAAACGGTGTGAGTGCCTAATCATCAGAATAACGCGGTTCCCAGTCTGATCGTTGACCCAATCTACCAGTTGTCGGGCATCTCCCAACCAGTCAATGGTTTCCCACTCATGCTTGATGTTCATGCTGCAACAATCCATGCACTTCTAATTCAGTTGCGTCCGATTGCGCTCAATCGTACCTTAATATGATTCCCTCTGTTTTGATACAATAATGAGGGGCTTTCGATTTTTGATGTGCCCGTACATCCACGATACTATAATATCTCCTCTTAGAAGCTAAAAAGGAACACATCGAGTGCTACCCCGAACCTAGGACAGTGGATTCGCACATGTTCAGCGAAAATGCTGAGCGGGAGCACTACAAGATGTCGAACGTCAGTCGGTGCGAAAGCGATGAAACGAGAAAAGCAGGCTCTAATCGGAATGCTAGTCATCTTCTTGGTTGCCAATGTTGCAGCCTTTAGTCAGACAAAGCTTGACAGGATGGAAACCAGTAGCAGTCGACAGAATTCGCAGGAGATGAATACTACTCCAGAGTCTGGATCGTTCACTCAACAAGACCTAGGTGAACGTGGGTTCTCTCTTTCTGATGAACCGTTTGTGGGTACAATGAACCCCGTGCGTGCCCAACA
>DAOWNS010000287.1 GCA_030642465.1 Candidatus Thorarchaeota archaeon
CTATTCGGGGTCCTTTCGGTACTCGTGGCTATCTCCGTCTGGTTGCTGGAGGACGAGTTGCACGGAGGGCTTGTGCCCCCGATGACACTTGGCATTCTGTTGGTTATCATTGCTGCATTAGTAATGTATAGCCCACCGATGATCGCTCTATACTTTGTCATCATATTCCTCATATTCACTACCGCTGAAATTCCAAAGTTCTGGGTTGAAATAGAAGAATAGGCAGATTCCTGTTCGACCACTCCGGTGAATCGAATTTCATTCAGTGACTGATGGTTTCCGCATTGGATGCATTCATTTTGGCTCGTTTTTCCACCAGCTACGTTTCTCGCAATAGATTTATGCTGGCTTCTCGCTTCGCATCGATTGCGAATAACAATTACTGAGGAATAATTAATGGGAAGTGCTTCAAAAACCGAAGCGGATACAGGTGGAAAGGCTGAATCTCACCCCCAGGCCGTTGGACAGTTAAAGGCCTTGGAGCTGATAAGATCTCGCCGCTCAATCCGCGAGTTTACCGGAGAACGGATTCCAGATGAGCATATCGAGTTGATTCTCGAAGCTGCTAGGCATGCGCCCAGCCCCGAGAACATGCTTATGATCCGTCTCGTAGTAGTCCGCGATGACCAGGAAATGAAGGAGTTTCTGGCCGACATTGCGCAAGAGATGGCCCAGACTGCATTTGGCGGTGCGCCCTTTGAGCTCACCAGTGGTCGGAACTGGTTCATTAGTGACCCCTACAGAGCTGCAGTCTATGCACGATTGAGAGATGGCAAGCTATTTCGGTATCCAGAGAAGAGTGATGCAGCAATCATAGTCTGTGCGAGTGAATCTTGGCACGATGCTGGTTACATGTACCGAAACGAGCTATTTGGTTCGGTTGTTGCTGGCATGGCAATCATGAACATGTGGCTGGTTGCAACCGAACTTGGCTATGGTTGCGGCTATGAGGCTCTTGTATGTGCAGACCCACGGCATGCTGAACTTGTCCGTGACCGACTCGGGATTCCACCAATCTGGACGCCGCTCACAGCGTTCTGCATTGGAAATAGGGTATCTCCGCGCGCTCTTGGTCCAAGCAGGGTCCCACTTGAAGGCCTCGCGTATGAAGAGCGATGGGGTAAGCCATACAAACGCATGGCATTCAGGAAGGAGTGAGCAACATGGACGTAAGTTTTGATAAAGAATCAATGGAGAAAATGAAGGAGCTCGCTACCGAGGCTAACCTCTCTCCTGAAGGGTTAATCGAATGCGTAATGTTACAGTTCATTCACAACACCGGTTCCAGAGTCTACACTGGCAGATGGTCCAAGGGTGAGAAGGATGGAGTTAAAGGATTCCGATACGTTGTCCAGTGGCCCTTTAGACCCGGATTCTATGAGGCAACTGGTGACATGGTTAAGAAATGGAGGCTTGAATAATGGCTAAGTTTAGACCACATCCAACAGGCGAATGGCCTTTCTATCCTCGGCTCAAGGATGGCGACATTGGACATGAATACTGGAACACCAAGAAGATGATCCATCTGGCGTTCATCAACGATCGAAAGGGTCGGGTTGTCGTCTTGATGGAGGGTGAAAAGTACGACACCTTCCTAGAGAAGGTGAAGAAGAGAAAGGGCAACATGTGGACGGTGTCAGTCGATGCCGCAATGCATGAGGCACTCGATGAATGGATCGCGAAGGAGGACTGATTGAAGATGTCAGAACAACTACAGGAGTTCTTTAAGTTCCTCATTGCAAAAACGAAAGAAAAGGATGATCTCAAGAAGCTACTTGCTGACTGGGTTGGACCTTACGATGGTAAGATTCTCCAAATCCATACGCCTGACGGCGGCGACCAGTACATAGTCGTAACAAAGGAAGGCATGTCGCTTCATGAGGGGATCTATCCCAGTCCTGACGTTATCTACAAGGCGACAGGAGAAATCCTATTGGGTATCTTCACAGGCGAGGTCAAGTTCAAGGACACCATGAAGGATGGAAGCCTTGAGGTAATTGGCAACGCACATGAGAGCGACCCACTTGCTAACCTAATCCTGGCCGCGATGATGGGTGCATTCTAGGAGGTCCGTTGTGTGGACGTCAAGAAGATTGTAGTCATTGGCGCGGGTTTGATGGGCTCAGGCATTGCTTACATCTCGGCTTGGAATGGTCTTGAAGTCAAGATGGTCGACATCAAGGAGGAGTTCATCGATAAGGGAATGGAACGAATCCGTACAGATGTGATGACCGGAATCGACAAGGGTAAGATGACGATGTCAGAGGCTGAAGGTCTCATGGGCAGGCTTAGCGCGACCACCAATCTCGAAGAGGCTGTCAAAGATGCTGATCTAGTCATCGAAGCTATCTTTGAGAACATGAAGGTCAAGAAGGAAGTTTTCGGCAAGATTGATGCGGCAGCACCTGCTCACACGGTAATCGCATCAAACACATCCTCATTGAGCATCGATGAGCTGGCAACCGCAACGAAGCGACCGGATAAGGTGGTTGGAATGCACTACTTCTCTCCTGTTGCTGCTATGAAGCTGCTTGAAATCGTCATTGGCAAAGAAACCAGTGATGAAACCATTGCAGCAGCGACCGCAGTTGCTGAGAAGCAGGGCAAACAAATCGTCAAGGCGAAGAACAGTCCGGGCTTCATTGTCAATCGCATCCTAATGCCCGTTCTTAGGGAGTCAATTCTCCTATACGAACAAGGCGTTGCTACTAAGCAAGAGATTGATGTGGCTATGACCTCGAAAGCTAAGTTTCCGGCTGGTCCGTTCATGCTTGGCGATTTCGTTGGTCTCGACATCGCGTTCAACGCAATGAGCACCCTTTATCGAGAGCTCGGGGACTGCTTCAAGCCCCCAGAAACTCTCGCAAAACTCGTCGAATCCGGACATATCGGCACCAAGTCTAAG
>DAOWNS010000277.1 GCA_030642465.1 Candidatus Thorarchaeota archaeon
ACCAGGTTTGCGCGGCTCACAGAAGCCCTTGAATCTATCATCCTCCACAGATATCGTGTCGATAATGGAGAGAGCCTCTCTAGCACTCAGTTTCACGCGTCCTAAGTCGATTCCACTTGCACATGCGAAGCCCACTCGCTGACCTTTTGCTGCGCGTACTGCATTGCCAGCAACAACGCCATCCTTGGCAGTAACGACGCCTTGGTCGATTTCAGCCTCAGTCGAGCTCTCGTAATGGATGAAGATCTCAAACTCAGCCATACTATCCAGGGACCTCGCGTACTTCAGACTAGTGTCAACAACAGACAGAAGCTCATCGTTCAGATTGTCATATTCCATCATAATCATTCTCCTAGCTGCTAGCTTGACCTCCAAAGGTTACTCCATCCACCAGCAGTTTGGGTCCGCCCAAACCTACTGGCAACGGAAACTGCCCGCCCTTCCCACACCCTCCGAAGTACCCAGAGTACATTTTGAGGTCCTTCGTTGCACCTTCTATCTTGCCAAGAAGGTCGAGAATATTCCCTGAAAGGGCTACTTCCCTGAGCGGATGCTTGATCTTACCTTTCTCCACCCAGTATCCGCGAATCGCCTTGAACAAGAAACTACCATCAGTATCGACCTGTCCGCCAGATGTCTGCACGGCGTAAACCCCAGTCCCGAGTTGCTCTAACGCCTCCTCTTCCGTTAGAGTGCCTGGCGTGAAGTATGTGTTTGTCATTCGGGGGATTGGTGGGAACATGAAGCTAACCGCACGGCTATTGCCAGTAGGCTCTTGCCCAAGCTTTTCGGCCGTACCGCGATTGTGAAGGTAGTGCACAAGCACACCCTTATCGAGCACAATTGTTTGGTTCCCAGCGATGCCTTGATCGTCAAAAGGAAACCACAGACCACCGGTCTTCTTGATGTCGGGATATCCTCCATCGATTATTGTAGCATGTTCTGTACCGAGCCGTTCTCCAATCTTTCCCGTCAAAGGAGAGCCTCCAGTGACTACAAAGTCCGCCTCGCTGAGATGCCCAAAGGACTCGTGGGCAAGCACGCCGACAAGATGATTCTCAACTAGAGTTCGGAATTGTCCAGCTGGGCACGCCTTAGCTTTCAGCTGCTCTTTTGCTCTCGCGCCTGCATTTTTACCAATCTCTTCGGGAGTGGTACCCTTAGACTTAAAGAAATCAAGTCCAATGCTTCCTCCATACCCCTGCTTGCCTAAGACGAGGGCGCCAGAATCCGTCTTCGATGTCACAATGCAACGGAGGTCGGTGACCAGAAACTCCCAATCGATTTCTGACGCATCGCTATTCGTAAACATCTTCTTGCCATGAAGCTCCCCATAAACTCCTCGTATGTTTCTAATGCTCTCGCCATGATCGCGCGCGGTTTCCACTGCACGGTTCACCATATCCGTCTTGTAGGCAAGGTCCATATCCCGAGGATGGATCTTGACTGGCAAGGTGTCTGACTTCTTGCTCTTTATTGAAGACCCACGCTCAAAGGGCAATTTCAAAGAAGCCGCCTTTGAAGACGCTCTTGCCATTTTGAACGCTTTCTCAGTTGCCATCTTAACACCCTTTGAAGCGGAAATTGCAGTGAAAGAGAAGCCGGAAACTCCATCAACATAGCACGTGATGCCAAAGCCCATTCTTGACTTCACCTGTATGTCCTTCCATGTATCGTCTGTGCGTTGCAGAGTTCGAAGTGTGAGGTCATCATAACGAGCCTCCACAAAGTCAGCTCCGAGATCTTCTCCAACTCGCACGCACTTTTGAAGCAAATCAAACATCAATAATCAATCCTTTTCCCCCACCCTGAAATCAATCATCAGGAGGTATATCACCGGCAAGGTGTGTACGTATCAGTCCAGAGAAGCGGCTTAAGAGCCTTAGGATTTCCGTAAACTTCGATAAGTGGAAACTAACGTGGTGGATGTCTACCGTATAGCTCTTTCGCTATTCGCGTAAACACATCTCGCACGTTCTCACCTGTCTTTGCACTACCCTCGAAGAAGGGCCAGCCCAGTGAATCAGCGTAGATTCTTCCGTCTGCGGAACTCACCTGCTGGGCATCCTTGCGGTCCGATTTGTTACCAACAAGAGCTCCTGGAAGCTGTTTGCCTGTTTCACCATCCAATGCAACAAGGAGTCCTTGATACCACTCAGGCAGGGCCTCAAAGGATTCCCTGTCACTGATGTCGTAGACCAATATTACGAAATGTGCCCCCTTGTAGTATTGTGTCCTAAGGGCTGTGAAGTCTTCTTGGCCGCCAAGATCTATCACTGTGAGAATCACCGGTGTGAAGGCATCCACATTGACAGCGATTGCACTCAGGTCGACTCCAACTGTTGCGCAGTAACTCTCATCAAATTCGTCCAGAATCAATCGACGAATCAACGAGGACTTGCCTGTGTTAGCGTTGCCAATCAGGAGGACCTTGTACACTGGAACTGACAATAGAATCGCCTCTTCCGACTTGTCGTGGGCATGCGTGCCTTTCCTAAGGTCTAAGTCGAGCTGGGGCTTTTAAGATAATGCAATATCCCCGAGCCGTATTGGTCAGAGTTATCAGGGCTATCCCTACCGTAGTTGTTGAGCACAATGTTGAGGTATGAAGGGTCGATTTGGAGACCGCCAAGTGAGGCAAGAAGCCTAATCCTTCAGGCAACCATTGGTTGCTCACACAACGCCTGCATATTTTGTGTTTCATACAAGGACAGAGAATACAGAGTAAGAGGTGCGGTGGAAATCGCCAATGATTTGGCTGAACTCCCCCAAACATACAAACAGAGGGTCAGGCGAGTGTTCCTTGCCGATGGTGATGCACTGGCCATGGATACGACCCAGCTCAAAGATACGCTAGATGTTCTGAGAGGAAGCCTCCCCAGTCTCGAAAGGGTGGGGGTTTACGGTTATGCTAAGGATGTTAGAAATAAGAGCGTCGGGGACCTTCGCGGACTCCACGAGGCAGGACTCGGAATCGTGTATCTTGGGCTCGAAACAGGGGATGACGAGCTTCTAAGATGGGCGCGAAAAGGTGTAACGACCGAAGAGAACATCGCTGCATGCAAGAAGATTCGTGATGCAGG
>DAOWNS010000340.1 GCA_030642465.1 Candidatus Thorarchaeota archaeon
AGGAAAAAGAGCTGGAAATTGGCAAAGGAAGAACAGAGGTCATCGAGTACCATATTAAGTCCGAATGAAATGACTCACTTCACTATGGGAAGGGTTACAGTTCCATCTCCTAGAGAAATATGGTCTAGACCGGGAGGTCGATCAAAACTAAAATTATCATGTCGGATATAATCCAAACAACAAAGCAGTTGGTTGTTTTCAACTAGTTGAAAGTTCCAATTGAACAATACTTTTATTCATCTTGAGGGGCATCCAGACGCAATTCAATAGACCACATAGTCGATATGGTTGCATGGAGGAGAACGGTGCTATCTTAGGTGGAAACGCGTAATGCTGGAACACATCACCATCATCCTTCTTGGAGTTCTTTTTACACTGCTCTGTATGACGGCCATTGATGTGCATCCACTGATTCGCAGGTTGAGTATCAATTCCCTACGTTCGTGCATTTCTTCTAACTCACATGTCCTGATTCTCACTGCCATCGCAATACTCCTTTCTCTCTTAAGGGGAATTCTCGTCGATCCTCCAGTTGTGATCACTGACGGGTATGATTACTTCGCTGGACAACTTGGCACACTGCTTTCAGACTGGAACTACAATATCGATGGATCACTAGTCGAGTATCAGTTCCCCTTTCGTTTGATGTACTCTCTTGTCGTCGCATTGCTCAATGTGTTCTTTTCGCTTGACATCGTGCTCGCGGGGAAGGCAATTTCACTGATGTCCTTCTTAGCTTCGATTCCGCTTCTCAATATGATACTACTTCAGACCGGACTATTTGGAACTAAACGGAAGCGCGATATGATTCTGCTTTTGTACGTTACGAACTGTACGATCGTTACAAGTCTGAGCCGTTTTGGCACCGATATGCTGTTTGTTGCCCTCCTGATGGCAGGCACATTGCTATACCTGCGATTCGTTATGAACGGCAACGAGGCCCGCTTATGGGCACTCGTGAAGATAGCACTAATCAGCATCTTGCTCTTCTTCACGAGAGAAGTAGGCATATTATTCATTATGGCCATGGTTCTTCACCAGTTTGTGTCACAGGATTGGGACACAAAAATCAAGATAACCATATTCACTTCGGTAGCAGTCCTCTGCTTCGCTGCGGTCGCCGCCTACCTGAGTATACTCATGGAACTGCTTTACTATGTTGTATGGACTGCAACTTCGTACACCTATGCGAATGAGCTCCTGAGGAATGGCAATCTGGCGTACCTCCTGTATCCCCTCATCTCAAAGTCCACCTCGGTTTACAATGCCATTACAACGATAGAGTCATGTGTATACGCTTTCGGATTTCCAGTTCTGGTTGCTTTGGTTGGGGTTGTTGGATCTCTAAAAGCTCGACCCAAGAGAAGGCGCCTTCTATCCCATTTCTTGAGTCTGTATTTCATTTGCTTCAGTTTCTTCTATATATTTTTGAAGATTGGACGCGGTCTTGACAGATTCTTCTTGCCTGTGGTTTTCATTCCTTATCTGCTCGTTCCTGCGGGGCTTGAACGGATTTCCAGTTCCTGCAGAGACTCTCAAAATCGCGTTGAATCATTGAATGAGAGGTGCAGGTTCTTGTTCCTGCTATTGGTGGCAAGTCAGCTTCTTGTCTTCGTAGTTAGAGCAGTCCTCTCATATCTCGGATTTGGAATCGATTATATTATGTAGGCAAGCGAAACATCCACCGTTGGCTTATGGGCCTCCTCTATTACTAGGCGGGCAGAATATTGTTGAGTAGATCATGCCTCACGAATGAGCATCAGCCAACTTTTGATAGAGCTTCAGATATTTCATCGCCACACTAGTCATAGTGTGATGTCGGGTTACGTAGTTTCTTGCATTGCGACCCAACTCCTTTCTGTACTCTATGGAATCTACAAGTTCAGTGATGCCATCGCTCATCTCCTTTGCAGACCCTGGGTTAACTAGCAATCCTGTTTCCCGATTTGTTACTACCTCTGGGACTCCGCAAACCTTGGTGGCAACAACAGGTAAACCACATGCCATGCTTTCAAGTATCGTGTTCGGAAGGCCCTCTACCTCCGCGCCTCCAGTAGTTGATGGGAATGTCAGGACATCTGCCGCTCTCATTATTTCCGGAACTCTCTCATTAGATATGGGTCCGACAAACTCCACCTTGGAATCAATCGAAAGCTTTTTTGTCAATCTATCAAGATGAAACGCATAAGCGGCACTGGGCGCGCGCCCCACTACTAGGAGTTTCGCATTCGGAC
>DAOWNS010000174.1 GCA_030642465.1 Candidatus Thorarchaeota archaeon
GATGATGAAGGAGTCAAGGCAAGGAAGAGAGTCCTGATCAAGAATGGTATTCTGAATGAACCACTACTCAACAGAGAGTTTGGCGTCAAATTTGGAACGGGTTCAAATGGTGCCGCCAGAGCCTCAAGTTACAACCGAGAGCCCATTATCAGAATGTCAAACACTTACTTCGAGCCTGGTGACCATTCGCTCGAAGAGTTGATTGAGGGTGTCAAGCTGGGGTGCCTGATGAAATCGTTCACGGAATGGAATATAGATGACAGGCGCTACCAGTCTAAGTATACAGGATGTGTTGTGTATCTGATAAGAAATGGTGAGCTAACTGACACAATGGTAAGAAGGCCAGTAATGGAAACCACCAGCGTTGGCCTGTTAAGTGCGGTCGATGCAGTTTCGAACAACCTTAGATTTGACTTTCCTGGAACCTGTGGGAAGAGCGACCCAATGCAAGGAGTACCAGTTTACGCGGGAGGCGGAGATGTAAGATTCCGTGATATTCGTCTTGGAGGTGTTGGATAATGACCAAGCTCGACGATCTCAAATCCTACGTTGATGCAGCAGTTGAACATGCAAAGGGGAAAGCAGATGGAGTAATCGCAAGGGGAGTGTTATCAAGTAAATCCCAAATCAGATTTTCGCAGAACGCCATAGACATCAATAAGCGCTGGGAGAGCCTCTCACTGGAGCTCTTCGTGATTGTGGAAGGAGCAAAGACAGGATCCAGCGAAAGATCAGTATCAAGCGTTGAGGATTGCAGGAAGGCAGTAGATGACACCATTGCATTCACGAAGCGTCTTCCTGAGTCGCAACTCTTCGCAGGAGTCGAAGAAGCAGTTCACGAATACAAGATGGTAGCTGGTACATTCGACAGCAAGTTCGATGACTTCAGTGAAAAGGCACCAGGTGTGGTTAATGCAGCCATTGATGCTGCTCGCACACAAGGAGCCAAGCGAGTCGCAGGCGCTCTCAAGTTTGGAAAGGAATTCCAGTTCTTTAGATCCAGCTATGGTCCCGAAGGCTCAACACGAAGCACCTCATTTGATCTGAATGTCAGGGCATTCATGGATGAACTGGATCATTCGGGGCAAGGTCTTGAGTGTGGAACCAAGCCTTCACAAGCACTGAGTGGTATGATTGATGCTGGTGCGCAAGCAGGCACCTTGGCCAAACAAGCGGTAGGTGCCAAGCAAGGCAAACGCGGAACCTACGATCTCGTCATGAATCCGACCGTAGCTGCGAATGTATTGGGCTTCATGGTCGAATCAGCTAACCCATTCATGGTGATGATAGGCTTGTCACCACTCGGAGACAAGATGGGACAGCAGCTGGGACCGGAGTTTCTAACAGTTGCCGATGACCCAAGAATGGCAGGAGGTCTGGCAAGTAGGCCATTTGACGTAGAGGGCACTCCAACTAAGACATTTAATATCTATGACAAAGGCGTGCTCAAGTCATTCGTCCATAATACGAGTACTGCCAAGATGTTTGAAACTGAATCCACAGGTAATTCCGCTCTTTTAGAACTCGGACAAGGTTTGAAGATGTTACTTCCTTACAACTCGAATATTGTGTTCGAGAATGGGGACCGCTCACTTGAGGAGCTACTAGAGGGAAACAAGCCAACCATCTATGTCACGTCGAACTGGTACACAAGGTTCACCAATTACCAAACCGGAGAGTTCTCTACAATTCCGCGTGATGCGATGTTTCTCATAGAGAAAGGGGAGATGAAGCCGATCAAGAACGTGAGGATCAGTGACAGCATGCTCAGGATGTTTGCGAACATCACTGCATTTGGCAACGACCGCAGACAGATATACTGGTGGGAGGTTGCTACGCCCACATTCATCCCTTCAGTAAGGATTGCAGACTGCAGGATAACAGCGGCAACTCAGTGATTACTGGATGCGAAAGAATCACTGGGTCAGTGAGAAAGACTAGGTGCTGCTCTGCTCGGCTACGCTGCTCTTAACCCTAGCTCTGCACGACGTAGCTGCGTGGATGAAGACTTCGCCGACATTCATCCCCGTCTTCGCGCTGGTTTCAAAGTACTTCATGGATAGCAAGTCGGCCAATTGGTGACCCTCTTCTGTCGTTACTTCAGAGGCGTCTTTCAGCTCAGCCTTGTTTGCTACCAAGGAGCCAGCCAGGAATATGTAGCTCGGCATTCTGATGCCTTCCGTTAGAGTTTCAAACCACTTTGGAATGTCCTCAAATGTAGACCGGTCAGTCTTGTCGTATACTAGGATGACGTGGTGAGCACCCTGATAGAACCTGTTTCTAAGTGCTGCAAATGTCTGTTGGCCGCCAAGATCAACCACACTAAGAACAATCGTGCCTTCAGGGAAATCGAAAGTCGCTACGCTGAGATCAGCGCCCACTGTAGCAGTGTAGGTGGTTTCAAAACGACCCAGAAGATATCTTCGAACAAGAGACGATTTTCCCACATTGCGTGGGCCAACTATAAGTGTCTTGTAAACTTCGGCGGTCAGCGGCTGCACCATCCTTGAGCTGCGTTACCATCTGCATGTTCACTTATCAGCATTCTTATGGCATCTTGGGTCAAAGCAATAAGCGATACTTCCGAGAGATACAAAAGGAAACAATTTGTAAAAACGTTTAGCCAGTGTGCCATTGTGAAGTTGATTGCTATGGTCGACCTCAATGAAATCCGAACAAGAACCCAAACGTGCAGAGAATACCTGGAGAATTCCAAGGGTGAATCGAAAGATGAGCAGATGCAGATGTACAGCGATTACAAATTGAACGAGCAAGCGATGAAAGAACTGAAAGGGCTCGTGAAAGGCGTAACTGTGGTTGTTCTAGGCGCAAGCTGGTGCAAGGACTGCAGGAAGGCAATCCCAGTTCTATTGCACATGGAAGAAAAGCTTAGTTTGGACGTGCGCGTATTCGGAACGATAAAGGTTGCAGCACTGGATCCTGACCATCAGTGGCGAATCCCACCATCACCGCCTGAAGCTGAGGACTGGGGTGTCAAGGCTATCCCGTGGATTGAGATCTTCGACGAAAATGGCGAAAGAATTGATACGATAATAGAGAAGCCTGATTTCACTCCCACTCTCGAAGAGGAATTCGTATTCCTGCTGAAAAAGGCGAGTGGGAGAACATAAAAGAGAGGATTGTTCTAGCTCGAATTGTGCAGGAGGTTGTCGAATGGAAATTCCCATGTTAACCAAGTTTGTAAACGGACTAAAGATGTTCTTGGCGTCAAAGAGACTCCGATGGCTCACTATTGTATTTGCGTTGGGTCTAGTGGTAACCACAGTATTGCAACAACTGACGATTTTCCTACCAAGTGCATGGGCAGTAGCTACGCTGGTGTCAGCATCATTTCCAATGTTCTTCCTCTTGACTGCAATACTGTCACTCCTTGGACTGCAACGATTTGTCGCTAGCGAGGAATCATATCGCTCCTCCATGATGCTGTTCGTCATATGGATAATAGTAAGCGCGATACTTCAGCTATACTTCGTATTCAACTTGTTTGATGTATTCATGTTTATATACTTCGGAATCGCATTCTTGGGCTGGATTTCATTCCAAGCGTACTTCTCAACAAGAACAAGCCTAGGCTACGCAGAGAAGGCTGATGTCAGAGAGAACTCCAGACTAGTGAAGGTCCTAGTCACAATGAGCCATATCCTCTGCTACGTGGTGATCTTCGGGGCTCTCGCGTATGTTTTATCAATTAATCTCACCGAGTTAGTATCGAACCCGGCAAGACTAGGCCTGCTCATATTAGGAACTTTGGTGGCGACACTCTTCAACTTCTTCAATGGAATGATCCTAGGCCGCCAACGCGATAAGACAACCTTCGCTAATGTGGCATTGATAGGACTGTTCATATCCCTTTACTCAGGATACTTCATCTACAACGCAGGGAAGACTACTACACTTGGCTTTGACATAGTTGGTTTTGTGATTACCATATTCTTTGTGTTCTACACCATGAGCTCTGTAGGATCAACCTTAGCCTCAAGAGCTGAAAAAGAAACAAGATGGAAGCTATCAAAGGAACTTTCAGTAGCTCTCACATTTTTCCTTGCTTCTGGTTACTACTTCGCAGACACAATACTGCCAATACTGCCTTCAGTAGATCCCGTGTTGGGAGCGGCCATGGGTGACCTGACAAAGCTCTTCATCTTTCCGTTAGTAGCGCTCGTGATGGAGTTGTTGTTCATCAGACGTGCTGGGAAGGTTCTTGAGCCTGGTGCAGAGCTTCCACCTGAAGAAGAGCCGGTTACGACTGAGGAGGAAACCGAGCCTTCTGAAGAACCAGTCGTGGAAGAGGCTGCAGAAGACGAGGAAACCGAACCTTCCGAAGAACCAGTCGTGGAAGAGGCTGCAGAAGACAAGGAGCCCGATGTCGAAGAAGAGGAACCCTCCGATTTGGAAGAAGACCTTTGAGAAGAGGAGGACCAATAGCAGCTTCTTGCTCCC
>DAOWNS010000175.1 GCA_030642465.1 Candidatus Thorarchaeota archaeon
ACCGCATGGCACGATGGTAGCTAAGACGGTAGTTTCCGAAAGCGAGAGCGCGATGATTGTAAATGCCAGGGTCTTGGACTTTGAAGGCTCAGCCACCGTATTGGGAATCCTTGCGGCGATTCGTTGGGCCGTTGAAGAGAATTGTAGTGTTATCAATCTCAGTCTGGGCTCCACTCCATCATTTGGAGATCCCCTTCAAGCTGCCGTTGAATGGGCATTCAGTCAGGGGGTTGTCGTAGTTGCAGCAGCAGGCAATGATGGACAAGATGGTGTGGCAGGGACAAGCATCGAATCTCCGGGACTGTTTCCGTACTGTCTAGCTGCAGCGGCACTTCTTACAGATGGCACTCCAGCGGGATTCTCAGGCACAGGACCTGCAGCGTCAAGGTACATGAAACCGGATATTGCAGCTCCGGGGTATTTCGAAGCATCTGGTGCCACGTACTTTGGGACTAGCTTTGCATCACCCAGAGTCGCTGGAGCAGCTGCCGATTTGATAGGGTATTGCTTGACCAACAACATCACCTACACACCAGGGTCAATCATGACTGCATTGCTAATGGGATCTTCATCTATGCCATATGAAGAGTACATTGTGGGCGCGGGGAGGCTTAACTTGCAGGCATCAATCGCTCTCATAGCACAGACATCTACTGACGGAAATCTCCCTGCCATCGCCTACGCACACCCCCAATCACTCCCGCTGGACTATGAAACCCTGTTCTATGGTGATAGCTATCAGTTCAACGTGCAACTAATGACATCGGGTCTGACTGATTTCGCAATAGCCATCGATAGTGACACACCGGCAGTTTTCGGACTACCGTCACACGTTGTCATCAATCAGACTGGTTTTGTGTTACTAGATGTTGAAATACCGGACGCAGGACCGTCGATATTCCAGGCAGATATCACATTCACATCCGATACTTTTGGTTACACAGATTTTGCTGTCTACTTCGACGTGTCAGAACCAGTGGCTCGAGTGGCCTTTGACATTAGTCACACACCTTGGTCAATCGATACAATATACGGGCAGTTCAGGAACTTCTATGTCGAGCTTACATCAAATGACATCTCTGTGACAGAAATCAAAAATGGGACTCAGACAACACTGGAAACGCTTCAGGAGTTTGATGCGGTGGTCATTCTTGATCCATGCGCCTGGGAAGTGAATGATACCAATCCATCGAGCGTAGAAGTGTTCTCAATTCCATTTACCGAGGATGAGAAAACAGCGTATGAAGCATACTATGAGAGCGGAGGCGGCATCTTCGTAGCTGCTCTGTCGAACGACAGTCTGGACATCGCTTCCGTTAATGACTTCTTGAATTGGAGCGGCTTTGCGATAGGCTACACGCAGATTCCGAGCCAAGGAGATCCAATCGAGATAACTCAGATTGAACCACATATCATTACCGCAGGAGTGGAGAGCTTCGACTTCTATGGGGGATTTGTGACGATGCCTGGGAACGCGACTGCCCTTGCGTACCGATCAGCAAACATAGTCCTTGCCTCCAAGCAAGACGATAGCGGAGGCAGGATTGTTGTCACTGGTACAAACTTCTTCATTGATAACTGGGGGATGATGGGGATGTATTCCGCAGATGACGACGCCCTGTTAGCACTCAGAATCATGCTATGGGTTTCCCACCTCATATGAAGTACGCACTCAGGAGCTATTCGCAGGCCTGGCAATAGGAAGTGTGCCCGAAAACACCTTGATTGCTTGATTTTAGATGTTTAAAAGGCACGAAACCCTTGCAAAAAACACAAAATACCCGAGTCGAAAACGGATTTGCTGATGATCCGGGAGAAATTCTTGGTCATCAGCATTTCCCCATTCTTTTTTTCCAGTATTTCATGAGGCATCCATCGCCACGTTTAACTTACGGTGTGTCCGCGCAGACGTTGGCCCAACCAACCTGCGGAGAATCAAGTTGACGAAGATTACGAAGGCATCGTATGCCGTATTGATAGCGTGCACCATCACGCACTTCCTCAATCACATTTACACAGGCGCACTCTCACCGTTTCTGTATCAGATACAGATTGATCTCACCCTTTCGTACACAGAAATCGGATTTGTAGCAAGCGCTGCAGTCATCACAATGACACTCGCTCATCTTGCTATTGGGTACTATGGGGATAAGGGATGGAGAGACGTTTTCATACCGGCTAGCGTGCTCGTGAGTGCTATCGCAATCCTGCTCACTGGATTCGTGACCACATTCCTGATGCTTGTACTTGTGCAGGTCTTGTTGGGACTTGGCGCCTCTGGGTACCACCCCAGTGCATTCCCCGCACTCTCGGAGAAATTCCCAGCTGGAGCCAGAGCCAAATCCACGGGGATGCAGGCAATAGGGGGTCTTGTTGGCATGGCTGTAATCCCCATTGCAGGTGCTGCAATGATGAGCATGCTTGGTGGCTGGCAGCTGCCATTGATGTTGATTGGTGTTCTTGGAATAGCTCTATTCATTCCGACGGTGCTATTGATGATGTATTCAAGGCGCCCTGAGTTTGATGTTGGCGAGGGGCTTGAGGAAACCGGGGGAGCAGATGGATGGACCCGAAGTTACGCGCTCTCGGTCGTCATCATGGGCCTTCGAGGAATGTCATTCCGATGCACAACCCTTCTGATGCCGTTTTATCTCGCCATAATGTACGGTTATGAACCTGTATGGGCAGGTCTTCTCACTACCGTGATGCTCATTGCAGGTCTTGTCGGAGAGATGGTGTCAGCACCGCTCTCGGACAGGATTGGACGCAGAGTGCCGTTTATCATCGCATCAACTTTGTTCACAACACCGTGTTTACTTCTGCTGAACTTCTCTCTTGGCCATACAGCTCTCATCATCGTTCTGAGTGGCATAGGTTTCTTCTACTTTCTAGGTGTGCCGCCAAACACAGCTTACCTCATAGAAGTGAGCCCGAAACACGCGCAAGGTCTTGCCTTCGGTCTTCTCTTCTCTGTGGGAGCAATACCTGGTGCACTATCACCGATACTCTTCGGAGCTATAGGTGATGTCTACGGTCTCTCGGCATCAATCCTGTTCCTCGCTGTTACAACGACCCTTGCCACACTCGTATCCTTCATGCTCAAGGAAACAACTGGCGCTACAATCGTTCCAGAGGCATTGGTCAATCCCTGATTCTGCATTGCCGCATGGCATGTGACCGCATAACAACCCAATCAGTCAAGCTGATATGCAGACGCCCATACTTCAAGATAGATGATCGACTATCACATTCACCCCAACTACTCAGCAGATGCAGAGGGAAGCATCGACGAATTCTGTAAGGTCGCCTTGGAACGAGAATTCAGAGAGATTTGTTTCACAACACACCTTGACACCGACACAGTCAGGGAAGACGCCTATGTTATTGTCCGTGGAAAGAAGGTGGATATTCAGTCAAGTAGTTGGTTGGAGGATTATGAGAACTCAATCCGGATAGGGGGAGACAAATACAGAGGCGAAGGACTTGAAGTACGCCTTGGTGTTGAGGTCGACTACTATCCGGGAGCATTGGACCATCTGCCTGAAAGATTCCACGATACGGAGTTCGACCTCATAATGGGTTCGACCCACTTAGTAGATCATCTAGCCATCTCCGTCAAGGAAGAGTCACATGAATTCTTCTCAAAACACAACATGGAGCAGATGGGCAACATCTACTTCTCGCTTCTAATGGATTGTGTGGAGTCAGGACTGTTCGATATCTTGGGCCACATCGACCTCTATCGACGCTACGGGGAGGAGTTCTACGGCCGCGAGATTAGGTCGCTCTGGAAGGCTCATGTGTCCGATCTAGCTAGGGGGATGAAGCGGTTCAATGTTGGCTTTGAGGTTAACACATCATCCCTAAGGAAAGGAATGGATGAGCCAATGCCTGATTCAATTCTAGTGGCTGCTCTAAGGAAGGAGGGCATTGAAACCGTGACTGTTGGTTCTGATGCGCACAGACCTCGTGATGTAGGACGTGGTATCGAAGTAGCACTGAAGGTCATCAAGGAATGCGGGTTTGATTCCCCTGCATCTTTTGCTAAACGAAAGGCAACCCCGTTCGTCGTGCAAGAAAGCCCATGAACCTGCAGATTATGCGCGTTCGACTGTTCTGAGCGCATAGATACAAATAAACGAGAGACCGCTGCTGTGCGCTAGAGCGGTGAAATCATGCAAAACAAGAAAGCATTCGTTATGTGCCTCGTAGGAGGCATTCTGCTATTTTTGGCCAGCGCCATTGGCAGTATCGGGATGTACGGCACCATTATCGCTTTCGTTGCTAATCAGTACCCAGAGATGGTTGGGATCCTTGATAACGTGCTGTTGATTCTGAGCTTCATAGCAGGTTTTGGAGGAGTTGGAATCATCATTGGGGGATTCATGTTAACGACTGACCGTGTTGGAACTGGCAAGTTCATCATCGGTATGGCTGCAGGAATGGGACTCATTGGTTTGA
>DAOWNS010000261.1 GCA_030642465.1 Candidatus Thorarchaeota archaeon
GACTGGTGGAATGATACGAGTACGGTCTTCCTCCTGGTTGATCGTTCAAACTTCACAACGCGTGGCACAATCGCATTTTCCACACACAACCAATCCCTTTCTCCTGCCGATGTAACAAACCAAGCAGACTTGATGAATCAGTGGCGTCCGCTTGTTGATGATGTAATTGTGACATCTTCAGACATCGGATACTCTCTCGATGTGTCAATCAGCGACCGAGATGACCCGATATCCGCACTGAATATTCAGTGGAGTGTAGTCGCAGGAAACCTGTCTGTAGTTGACTCAGGATTGGGAGCGGGCGTTAATTCGCTGAATATTCAGGTTGGGCTCGAGATTCTGGAAGCAAATGATCTCCTCAGCGTTCTTCTTGTTGTGAGCGATTCAGAAGAGAATCTCACAATGCCAATTGTAGCCCTGTCGTCAGGTCTTGGCTACGTTCTACGCTTTGTGTCTGCTGTTCTCGATCGGACGACGGTAAGAGTTGGGTTCTTGATTCAGGATTACGTAACAGGCACAATTGTCCTAGAAGGCTACCATTTGGTGAATAGAGTTTACATCGCATTCCATTCGCAACAAGGACTTTGGCTGAACTTCACACTGTCCGGATTTCAAGGAGAATACTCGTTCGATATCTCTGCATCTGGATTCTTGGTGGGCGACTATGAAGTCTACGCGGTAGCTGAGAGCTTAGATGGCGAAGCAATCGAATACCAATTAAGTACGCTATCAGTTATTGAAGACAACTCCATGGCCTTACTCCTGCTGCCAATCGTGGGTTTGGTCGTTATAGTAGCGGTTATTTACCACATTCGCTCAAAACGCAAGGGCGGTTAAGAACAATGAAGCTTGTCATAGTAGGATACGGACCGGGCGGAGTCGCAGCTGCAATTGCCGCAAGAGCTTTCGACAGAGATGCTGAAATTTTGCTCATTACCGACGAAACGATACAGGCGCACAGGAAGCCAGGCTCTTCCCTTGCTCTGGAGTTTCCTGATTCTGAAAAACTCTTCATAGCTGATTGGTCGTATGATGCTCTGCGCAAGAAACGGGTTGAGATTAACCCTGGCGTCCGAGTCATTTCCGCTAACACAGATGAACGCACCCTACAGACAGTTGACTCGAAGGACAAATCCTCCACAATCAGTTATGACAAGTTGGTTCTTGCCACGGGAGGAGTACCTGCAGTTCCCAAAATGCCGGGTGTAGATTTGCCCGGTGTTCACACAATCCAGACCATGGTGGATGCAAGCAGAATCGGAGAAACTCTGCGCGATGCAGAAACCGTGATCATAGTGGGTGCTGGATTCAGCGGTTTGGAAACCGCAGACCGGCTCTGCGAGATGGGCAAAGATGTTCATCTCATTGTTCGTTCTCGTCTCATGAGGCGTCTTCTTGAGGAGCCAATGAGTGATGAATTGGAGTTGCGTATTCCCCCCGGAGTAGTTCTACACAAGGGTTCATCGCCCGAACGAGTAATCGGGACCGACAGAGCCAAGGGCTTGATAGTTGGAGGCAAAGAGATGCTTGCAGATGCAGTTCTCTTTATGACCGGCGTGAGCCCGAACACAGAACTCGCCCAGACGCTTGGTTTGAAGATCGGCTCCCTGGGTGGCATAGTAGTTAATCCAACCATGGAAACCTCCGCAGATGGAGTTTATGCGGTTGGCGACTGCGTTGAACTCACGGACAGCCTAGCTGGCAAACCCATGCTACTGCCGGTTGGCAGTGCTGCTGCGCGTGCAGGTCGTCAGGCTGGTGTGACTGCTGTGGGTGGCAAGAAGGTTTACAGCGACACAGCACTAAAATTGCAGTACGACCGCATCTTCAATACAGACATCGTGTGCATTGGGCACTCGTCGACTACCGCTTCTGGAGCAGGAGTGGAAACGAAAACTCATTATCTGGATGACCCTGCTGAATTCGCCAAGATTGCACTTGTAACGACTAAGGATGGCCGCTTGATTGGAGGACAGGTTCTTTCCGCCAGAATGGGGGCTCCCATCGCCTATCAGATTCTTGAGCGGATTGAGTCGGGAGCTAATCTCAGCGAGAAACCTCTTCTCAAGCCAAGACATGAGCGCATCAAGAATCTCATGGAAAACATGTTTGGTTTTATTGGATAGCGGGAGGATCACCGTTTCCGACGCTTATCTCCCACTCGGGTTCTGCTCGACGCTTCCTTCGCTTGCCTATTCCAAAGTGCTTGATTGCGACATATCCCAATCCTGTTACGACTACTGCCAATAGGACAACGATGACGCCAATCACGACGTCGTCCGGTACAAAGTCGACCGGCACCAAGAACGTTCGTACAACAGTCCTTGTGTTTCCATCCATATCGGTGGCAACTATCTTTACCTCATAGAACCCAGCACTCTCCAAGGTGAACGCCTGAGTGAATCTGTAGCCTAGAGTTTCCGTAGCTGCTCCAGTGATGTTCAAGCCATTAGGTGCATACACTTCGATTGTTACTTCCTCGATGTTGTCGCTGAAGACGAATGCAGTCACGTTCGCTGGTTCACCTATCCGTCCGGCCTTCATTTCGACGTCGTAGATTCTTGGCTTCACTGAGAGAAGCGATGATGCGATATTCCTCAAGAGCCTCAAGTTGTCAGCATCTTTTCGGATGGCGTCATACAACCACGTGTCGTATAGTATGGACCCATCTGACACAACTATTACCCTGCCAAGACCGTAGTCGACCGTTGCTACGATTGCATGTGTTTTCGCAGCATCCACCCAGAACAGCCCTTGCGCGCCTGCGACTGAACTGTTAACGTGCAATGTGCTTCCCCACGTGATGTATAAATTATCCACGCCTTCCACTAGCGAGTGATTTTCCACAGCTCCTCCATAATCTGCTCCGTAGACTACCCCTGTCAGAGGAAGCGGACCAACACCGATCTCATACTCCTCACACTCGATTCCGTAAGGAGCCAATATCTCGTTGTATGAATCCATTGCAAATGAAGCCGTGTCGTCAGTGCTATTGTAGTACTCGGACATAACGAGCAGAGTCCCGCCTTCCTCAACAAGTTGATGAAGGGCATCGATCTCATCTGCGTCGTAGTGCGTTTCCGTATCCATGATCATGAATGTATCAGCGGCAGCTAGTGCTTCCGAGTCTATGGGTTGGGGGTTCTCAGGACTTGAGAATTCTTCCATTATCACACCTTGTTCTTCTAGATATTCCCTGAAGTATTGATAGAATGATGGATCATCAGGGTCTTCATACGAGTGATGAGCCATATC
>DAOWNS010000336.1 GCA_030642465.1 Candidatus Thorarchaeota archaeon
CAGGATCTGCGTTCGGTACTTGGCGCACGGGCGGCAGATTCAGTTGTACCCGTCGACTTCCTAACGAAATGCGATACCCTAGAACCCACAGCGGGAGTCGTAATCGATGTGGCGTTGAAGACTAGGATAACAGATCACTCGGGCATCATATTCCTCAGAAAATCGAACAGCTTCGGTCAATGGTACAGTAACGTCGAGCCCGCCATGGCGCCCAAAGGATGCATAGTCGGAACTTGGTTGAAGCCCATCCACGCAATAGATGTCGATAACAAATCCAAGACCGAGGCGGCATTGGATGATATGTGGAAGGAACTCACAGAAGCCTATCCCCAGATCGAGGATAACCTAGTCTTTGTCAGACGGCTGGTCGCGCCCATGTGTGATGGCGCAGAAGTGAACATTGACCAGCATAGATACAGCAGGCCCTCGTGTGAGGAGCCCGTGCCTGGCACATCGAATGTCTGGCTCTGTGGTGATAGCACCAGCGGTCACGGGGCCGGAGGCGACATCGGCCACGTCAGTGTCAGACAACTCTGGGACAAGCTTAGGAATATGTAGCCCACCAAGAATCATTCTTTCGGTTTCACATACCAATGCTTCTTGCCCTCAAGGAAGTGGTCGACTCCATGTCTACTGAGTATACGTAGATTCTTCAGGAGTGCATCTCCATGTGATGGCTTTAGGGAATCCAGCTTCGTGCAGGTCTTGAAATCATCACATTCCCAACAACCCTCGATGCCTTTCTTCACACAGCACTTACGTATCTTGCAGAAGGGAGGACCACCACCCTCCTTGCATCCACGCTTGCAGCGCATCTTGACAAGTCCGCCAAGTACCTCGTAGCATTCAGGGTAGTGTTTGAAATACTTGAAAAAAGAATAGGAAGAAAGCGATTCGGCAACCTTGTCATATCTGAATGTTCTAAGCTCTTTGCGCAGGTCTCTTGCCAAATCAGCGATGCTACCAGTATACGAGGGGCATTCTTGACAGTACAAACCACAGTAAGCAATCATTCTACTCTTTTCTGACACCTATCCACCTTCTGATTCCGGGTGAGAATGGGGGGTAACCCCTTCATTCACTAATTAATTCTCTACTCTGCAATTCCGAGAGGTAGCAGCTACAACCGTTCATTGTGTGTTGGACAAACATGGACAGGGAGTCTTTGTCCTCCCAAGAGCGGCACTGGGAACGTACTCCTTGAGGTCATTTTCCTGTCATTTACCTCAAGAACTAGTTTCACGATTTGAGTATATAAGACCATATTCGAAGATGTTCAATATTGTCCAAGATTGGAGCATCTGTCGATACCCCCCGAATAAGTCAACCGTCCTGGCACGACTGCTGAACGTCATTTGCGTGAAGTTGATGAAATCACGATGACACTCCAACAACCTAAGAAACGGGTTTGCGGGCGCTCTTCAAATCCGCTACCTCATCTTCGAGGTCACTGATGCACTCAGTCATTTCCATGACTTTTTCGAGAAGGATAGATATCAGGTATCCGTAGTTGACGCTGTACCCCTCTTCACGCTCAATGATGCTGGCTTCTTCAAGTCTGCGTGCGGCGTTGGTAACCGATTGCTTGGAAACCTTGCGATCCTTGAGAAACATATCAACACTCTTGCGCACATCACGCGGAGCCATTGGCGGACCTCTCAGGGGATCAAGGAGACTATGTAAAAGCATCAGCCCTGCACTCATTCGTGGGTTCATCAATTTGGCAAATGATAGATCCAATTCCGACCTCAATGTGCCTCTCTTCCTCGTCCGTTCATTTAGACACGGAAAGTAAACGCTCAGTGTGTGTTAAACTTTCTCGTGCTCTTGGAGGGCTTCAAGAATGGACCAAGATTCCGCCTTGGAGCCGTAAACGTTTACCAAGTCACGTTGAAGATTGACAGGAATAGCAAGAATGAAAAGACGCGTAGTGACCCTGAGTCAGCGTGAGCTGTATGCCAGAAAGCCTCGAACGAGTTGTGTTTGTGTCTGTGATACACACTGATGCAGATAGCGTTAAGCACGCAAGGAAAACCGTGAGAGAGGTAAAGCCAGATGTGGTGGCAGTAGAGCTTGACAGAGAGAGGTATGAACAGCTAATCAGTTCAAAGCCGTCGAATCAAACCCCAGAAATTCCAATAACAGGGGATGTAGTGCATAATCTTCTGAACCAAATAGCAATGTTGGAGAACAGTCTAAGCGGTATCACCGGGACGGGAGTGGGCGAAGAGATGCTTACTGCAATCAAAG
>DAOWNS010000350.1 GCA_030642465.1 Candidatus Thorarchaeota archaeon
AAGAAACTCACCAAGGAACAAAAGAAGTACTTGGAAGGCTTTTCAGAGGTCTTCGACTAAATCCACTGCAAACTCCTAACTTTTTACATCTATTCGATAAGCTTTTCGTATCTGCCAAGCTCGGATGAACCACTCAGCAAGACCAAACACGAGAAACACGACAAGCGCCCAGTAGAATGATATCCCTGCATCAGGGAGGGTTGACACGAACCACGAGGCAATGACAGCTAGAACCATGTTGAGGCAAAATCGCACTACCAGCCCGAATGTTCTCTTATCATCTTCTTCCTGCTCTTCAAGAAGAACGTCAGTTCTCCTAAATTCTTCAGCTATCTCCTTAGGCTCGCCTAGCTCGTTCAACACTTTTCTCAAGAGATCGATTTTATTGGCTAGAGGTTTTTCTTGAACCTTATTCTGAAAGGCTTCGTTGATGTGTATCTCAAGTTCCTCGAGCATGTCTTCAGTTTCAAAGCCTGACGGTAGGACTCGACTAACATTCTTGATGTAATCCTCAACAATCTGCGCAATTTCTCTCAAACTCATTGTAAAGCCTCCAGCTTTTCATAAATGCTACCTAGAATGCCCGTGAGTTCCCGATAGACCCGATCACCATCCCCTGTCAATACATACACCTTGCGTGCAGGCCCTGATTCTGATTTTTCTGTTCTAACGTTCAAGAGCCTCTCCTTGCGAAGTCTATGCAGGATGGGGTACAACGTTCCTTCTTTAATTCCAAGAAGACCGTCGGTTTTCTCTTCCAATTCGCGAGCTATTCCATATCCATGAATGCCCTCTTCTTTATGTCGACTGACAATGGCTAGAACTGCATATTGAAGGATTCCTCTCCTAATTTCGACCTTCCAACTGTCTTCGAAACTTGGCGCCTTCTTCATTTTCGCAGTCCTCTAGAGTTCAGTCCCAGATTTCTATCAGTGCATTCTTGCTAATCCTGTAGATGGGCAGTACATAGCGACACTAAGTACTTTCCGTTTCCTAATAAGCCTACGGATAATCGAGCCTCTCCCTGTGAATGAATCCTCTCAGTTCAGCCCAGAAGTTGGATGTGTACTCTCGAGGCTCTCGAAGCAGCAGGTAGAAAAATGAAGCTACAAACCTTAACACTCCGCTTGCTATTAGCATCGTGAATGCGACAGCGTAATCCTCCATGAAAACTCCGATGACATCACCGAGAACTCCCGCTACAAGCGAGCCTGAAAGAAAGACAATTCCTATGAACATGTTGTAGACCGACAAATGCGCCCCTCTTTCTTCCTCCGGTGCAATGTCATAGATGTATGCCGTGAGCGCATTCCATGATGCCGCCATGGAGATGCCTGCAATTGCGTTGGCTGCATAAATCCAGTAAACATTCGGTGCGAAGGCATAGAGTATTGGAACAAGAAAGAGAATGCTGCGCCCAAAGACGATTAGGGGTTTTCTACCTATTCGGTCACTGAGGCGTCCAAATGGAACGGTGAAGGCAATCGCGCTCAATGCCATTACTGCCGATGCAATCCCTACGCCAAAGTGGGTGGCTCCCAGCTTCCCATACAAGATCACGGTGAAGTACGGCCACGACATGGCCATGGCAAATGAGAAGAATATGGTGACAAGACAGAACCTCCTGAAATCTCCGGGCTTCCTAAGCAATCGGAGGATTGGTGGAAACTCTCTCTTTTTGAACTTGTCAAGTGGTTTCTCATGGATTGTGATTGAAATCAACGCAGCTATAATACCCAGAATGGCAGTGAGATAGAACGAAATGTAGTATGGTTCGCCCAGTGCTTCTGATGGCGGCAAAAGAATGACTCCCACGTCACCTAACGTATCTCGTAATAAGGTGACCAAGCCCTCAAGTCCGATGAGGAATCCGGACACTAACGTCGCAATGAGAGCAGTCAGTCGAGTGGTCATGTCCAGACGCCCTAGTTCATTTCCTCTATTGTCCTCATCAATGAAGCTGCCTACAAGGGAGAGCCAAGTTGGAATCTGAATGCTGAAGAGTATCGATTGAATCGCGTAAAGAACAATCATCTCAAATGGTGTTCTAGCCCAGAGG
>DAOWNS010000136.1 GCA_030642465.1 Candidatus Thorarchaeota archaeon
GCTTTGGGTGCTGATGAGATGTTTGAATACACAGCAGAGCAGAGAGTTTTTGAGATTGGCAACACGAAGATAGGAGGAAAGCCTGGCATCAATCCTACCGTTCTCATAGGCTCCATCTTCTACTCGGGAGATAAACTTGTCAAGGATGCGAAAGAGGGCACAATTGATGTGTCCAATACCGAAGCGCTGCTGAATGCGCTGGTGGACATGTCAAGTGCTACTGGACTGCCAAGCATGCTCGATGTCGTCGCAGAGTCCCCCAAGGCGATCGGGAAGCATCTGCGGCACCTTGTAGACGTCACAGATATGCCTCTCTTGGTTGACGGGTCTGGTTCTGAAGATGTTAACATTGCGGGGTTCCAAGCGGCTCGCGAAGGCGGATTCCTAGACAGAGTGATGTTGAATTCCATTACACCAGACACAAGCACAGAAACGTTGGAGACGTTCCACACGCTTGGCGTGAAGCATGCAGTGGGATTAACCTTCTCTAATGCTGCGATGGCATCAGCTACGAAACGTTTGGATCTCGCGAAAACGCTACTAGACAAAGCAGCCAATGCAGGAATTGAAAACATCATTATCGATACGGGAGTCATCGACCTACTGACACTTGGCCTTGCCTGCAAAGCGCAGCATATGATAAAGGACAAGTTCGGCGTGCCGGTGGGTTGTGGTGCACATAACGCTGTGAGCACCTGGAGGGGCTTGGTTCCAAAGTTTGGGAAAGATGCAAAGAAACCAGCATTAGTGGGATCGAGCCTAATGCCAGTAACACTTGGAGCTGACTTTGTGCTCTACGGACCTATCAAACATGCACCCATCGTATTCCCGTCAGTAGCGATGATTGACGTTGCCCTATCTGGAGTGCTGCTTGAAACAAGAACGCGCGTGGACCGTCAGCATCCACGATATCGAATTGCTTAGGAGTCATGCACTTGCGAGAGCATATCCTTGTTCTTGAACCATCGGGGCTTCGCATAGCGATAAACGAGCAGACTACGATTCTCGAAGCGATACGAATGGTAGGACTTCAGGTTTCTTCCGAGTGCGGAGGTCGAGGAACATGCGGGAAATGTCGTGTCCTAATCAACCCTGCAGCTGCCCCTACACAGGTGGAATCCACACTCCTTGGAAAACACGACCTCGATGGGGGGGTGCGACTTGCTTGTCAGCATCGGATCAGTTCGGACACAAGGGCAGTTATTCCTCACACAACCGCCGCTGTCAAAATACTAGCAAGTGGGGTTTCTTCACCAAGCGATTTCGCTCCAGATGAAGGACATGAAGGAGAATTTGGTATCGCGGTTGACTTAGGAACCACAACAATAGTAGCATACTTGCTCGATCTGAGTAGCGGTAACCAAATTGCGAATTCTGCGGATCTCAACCCTCAGGTCATATTCGGCGAAGATGTGATGTCAAGAATTGCATATGCTATGAAAGATGAGAAGAGCGGAACCCTCCTCAAGCGGAGTGTACTGGAGAAGATTGACGAACTAAGTACAATGCTCTGCAGTGCCTCCAAAGTGCCCTCAGACCAACTATCGAGATTGGTCGTGGTAGGCAACACAGCCATGCATCATCTCGCTTTGGGCCTTGATCCCGCATCATTAGGCCTAGCCCCCTACGAGCCGCAGATGCGAGATGCGTTCACAAGCAAGGGGAGAGAAGTCGGCCTCAAGTCCGTTCCCAACACAGAAGTATACTTTGCTCCGAACGTAGCGGGTTTTGTCGGAGGCGATACACTTGCTTTCATTCTGTCCCAAAGACTAGACCTTGCCGATGATGTCGTCCTCGGCATCGATATTGGAACGAATGGTGAAATCGTGCTTTCCAAAAGAGGTGAATTATTCTGTTGTTCCGCAGCTGCTGGATCCGCCTTCGAAGGAGCGACAATCAGTCATGGCATGAGAGGCCAAGATGGCGCGATTGAACACCTGGCCATCAGGGAGATTGAAGACGCCCCTGATCTGTCGGTGATTGGTGATGGTGTACCTAGGGGATTGTGCGGTTCAGCTATTGTAGACACTGTAGCAGAACTACTGAGAAACGGACTCATCAATGCTAGTGGGAGAATGAAGGTATCTGCAAGGGTAGTAGATAACACGAAAGAGGGACTAGCTTATCTCGTTGTGGACGTTGGAGAACATGCATCCAAGAGCAGAATCGTGTTTACGCAAAAAGATGTTCGACAGGTCCAGCTAGCAAAGGGAGCCATCCTAGCGGGGACCCAAATTCTGATGCAGGTTGCGAATGTCCGAACCGAGGACATCAAGGCGATTTATCTGGCGGGAGCATTCGGAAACTACATCGACCCGTCTAGCGCGCTGCGGATTGGCCTTTTTCCTCATGTAGACCTTGAGAGTATTATCGCGGTGGGAAACGCCGCAGGAGAAGGAGCAAAGAGGTTGCTGATATCCAAGAAAAGCCGCGAGTTGATTGAGCAACTGAGAAAGGAGATAAACTACTACGAGCTGGCTACTCACGATAACTTCGCTGATGTTTTTGCTCAAGCAACCGTACTTGAATCAATCCGCGACTGACCCTTCGGGACATATTTATGCACGAGTTTGATTCGAGAGAAACCTGCGAGTGAATCACGATGAAGAACCTCATTGACGCATTGGGCGACCTCGAAGAGGAGAAGCTCTTAGATATAGTCAAGGAACAACTGAACGCGGGTACTGACCCTGCACAAATACTGGATTGGCTGAGGCAAGGAATGGATGTCGTTGGGACAAGATTCGCGAACAACGAGTACTTCCTTGTGGAGCTTATTTTGTCAGCAGAACTGTTCAAAAATGCTATGACATTCGTGGAACCCAAGTTGCTTGAAAAACAGAAAGGGGGCACATTAGGGAAAATTGTGATTGGAACTGTAAAGGGCGATGTGCATGACGTTGGCAAGAACCTGGTTGTTGCCTTTTTGAAGTCCAACGGTTTCGAGGTCCATGATCTTGGTGAAGATGTGCCTTCTGAGAAGTTCATTGAGAAACTGAATGAGACCGGTGCACGTATTCTCGCGCTAAGTGGACTCATTACTGTGGCTCATGATTCGATGAAAGCAACAGTTGAAGCGCTGAAGACAGCTGGAATCAGGAACGATGTCAAGGTTATGATAGGTGGAGGAAATACCAACCAAGATACTGTTGATTACACGGGTGCTGATGCGTTCGGCAAGGATGCTACCAGTGCAGTCGCTGTTGCCAAGCAATTCATCAAGAGCATTGCGTAGCAGTGATTCTCTTAACCGGCAGAGATCTGGCATCTGACTTAGGAGATCCCCAACGCAGGGAAGACTGCATCCTTTACGTCCTGCACATTGGAACGAACGATATCCCAGGTTTCCTCATCATCATCAAACGGAGGTGTCTGTTTTGGCGGTGAGTACTTGAGTCCTGTGAGAACTGAGAGGACAGTCCCAAGCCCCCATCCAAATGCAGTAGCGTCGTAACCCCCAGCTGAAAGGACGCCAAGTCGACCCTCGCTCCAAGTATGAGCAGCATCATGCATATACTGAGCGACATATCGAATCATGTTGGTTGTAATCTTCAAGTGTGCTAACGGGTCGTTATAGTGCGCATCGAATCCGGGAAGAAACAGAATGAACTCTGGCTGATAGAATTCAACTAAGGATGGTACTAGCTGGTCAAAGGCATATCGGTAAACGCTGTCACATGAGTCCATCGGAAAGTGCATGTTGATGTTGTACCCTCGTCCCTTGCCAGCCCCAATATCCCCGATATGACCATCGTGCGGATACATCCACTCAGGGTCTTCATGGAATGAAATAATCATAACGTCGGGGTCTTCATAGAAGTACGTCTGTGTTCCGTTCCCGTGATGAACGTCAAAATCCGCAACAAGAATCCTTTCGAAGCCCAGGTCTTTCAGTGCAAGCACTGCAGCTGCAACATCATTGAAGATACAGAATCCGCCCCCAGAATCATACTTCGCGTGATGGAAACCCCCCGTGGGAGAGAGGAAGTGATTGAGACGCCCCGAAGCCACTTCGCGGACCCCTGTCAACGTTGCTCCGCAACTCAGCTGACCATACTCATAGATCCCCTTGAATCCAGGCGTATCGATGTCAATCTCCCCTTGTCCGGTGAGTGATATCTGTTTCACTTGTTTGATGTACTCCTCGGAATGAATTCTGACAAGCATCTCGTCGGATAGTGGAACCGGATCAATTAGCCGAACCGAACCTTCAAGGAGCCCCGCTTCATTAACGAGGTCAAATGCCATCTGGAAGCGGCCGACGCGAAGTGGATGTCTACGACCATAGTCGAATCTCTCGAATTCGGGACTCCATACGAAGCCCACCGTGCGGCCGTTAGGGGAAGGACTCATTACAAGGTGGTCTTTTCGATGTGCACACTTATATCGTTTCACGAGAACTCAAGGATGGTGCTTGGCTTAGTGCGGATTCACTCGGTTGCGAAGGTAGCTACTTCTTCTGGCGCTTACAGTCTGTATGTAAGGCAAAGACCGGACGCAAGGTCACAGGTCTTCTCTCTTGACTATGGGGATCGATTGAGGGTCTACGACACTCGTGGTTCACTCAGGACTTCTAGAAGATGGAGTAGTAAGGTCAGATGTATTGCTGTCGCAGATGTGGAAGGAGAAGGGGAGGATGCGCTTATCGGAGGCGTCGGGAAGAAGGTTCTCGTCGTTACCTGTAGGGGTAAACCAATGTGGAACATTGCTCTAGAAAGCCCAGTTCTTGCTTGTGACTCCAGAGATGTCGATGGAGATTCTGCAGCTGAAGTTGTAGTTGCACTTCAAAATCGAAGAGTAATCCTCTGGAACGATGACAAGATGGCGCTGTTCAGTCGCACCATGGATAGCCCGCTTTGCGATGTCTGGTTGGAAGACATAACCAACGATTCCCAGCTTGAAGTGGTTATCGCTGAGAGAAATGGCACAATTACGATACTCACGTCCGCGGGATACCAATTGAAGCGGCTTCAGCTTGGAGAAACTGTAACTGTGTTTGGAGTTCTAGCCTTTGGAGAGAGAAGGCTGTTTGTAACCGGCAATCATTCAGCTCGACTTAGGGTCTGGGATTTTGATGGTCGTGAGGTTGCCAAGATTGAGCTCTCGGCATCACCCAAGGCAATTGCCACGGGCGCCCCAGATGATGTGTCCGACATTGCGTACCTAGTAGTGAGCACGGGTGACCGCAGACTAGGTTTCTGGGAAGTTGAGCAAACAACCGAGGTTTCTAGGACTGAGAAACTCACACTGCAACAGATAGAATCCACGAAAACGATTCTATACCGACGTGCAATCAAGTGTGGTAACTGCGGAGCAAATACCTCACCAGAAGCAGCAACCTGTGATTCCTGCGGCGCCACTCTTGAGGTACTCGATGAGTACGCGATTGAGGAATTCCTTCAAGAAAGCCTTGAATCGATAACATCAAAGCACACGCGAATTCCTCTGAAAGCCTTGGACCGA
>DAOWNS010000055.1 GCA_030642465.1 Candidatus Thorarchaeota archaeon
ACTGGAAAGGCATTTTGCGAATCCATCCAATCAAGAATGACAACACGCGATGGTCCATATCATGGAGCGTTGTTCTCGGTGTCAATGTATATCCCCCAAGGCGAAACCGTAGGTGCAACGCCAGATGGACGGAAGGCAGGACTCATGTTGTCGGATGGCGTTTCACCAGCACACAGTCGGGATATACATGGACCAACCGCCGCAATGAAGTCAGTGGCTCGTCTTGACCACGAACTCTGCTACAATGGCACACTCTACAACATGAAATTCATGCCACATAGCTTTGACACGGAAGCGGGACGGAAGAGATTCATAGGTCTCGTCGACGCTTACTTCGAGCTTGGAGGTCTTCACGTCCAATTCAATGTAGTCGACAGAGAAACCCTTGAGGATGCAAAAATCAATCCGCATCTCCACAGAGACCTCATAGTTCGTGTAGCAGGGTATAGTGCCTATTTCATCGAACTCGATCCATTCGTGCAAGACGAGGTCATAGCTCGTACTGAGTTCTCCACCGGAGCAGGCTAGAGTATGTCTTGTTAAACGACACATTTAACATTCGCGCGACTCATCCTTACTCAGATTAAGCAGATACGTGAGGTTGAACTTGATGGGTTACGATGTTGTTACCTTCGGTGAAGTAATGCTAAGGCTTTCGCCCCCTGACTTCATGCGCTTTGAGAACACCGTGAGTTACAACGCCAATGCAGGCGGCGCTGAGATGAACGTCGCAGTTGCATGTGCAAGACTCGGCTTGAAATCAGCATATGTGACTAAGCTTGGCGATAACTCCGTTGGACATTTCATACGCAACAAAGCAAGGGAGCACGGAGTTGATACATCGCACATTCTCTGGGACCCCGATAGTCGATGTGGTATTTACTTCGTGGAGTTCGGAGCGGCACCAAGGACAAATCGAGTTATCTACGATAGAAAGCAGTCAGCAATTAGCAAAATCACACCAGGTGAAGTCCCATGGGGGGACATCCTGAAAGGCACGAAACTGTTTCACACTAGCGGAATCACGCCAGCGTTGAGTGAGTCGTGTGCCCGGGCTACGGAAGAGGTCCTGAAGACAGCCAAAGAACAAGGATGCAAGGTTTCCTATGATGTCAATTACCGAGGCAAACTATGGACGACTGATGAAGCTCGTAAATTCACCGAACTGGCCTCCAAGTACATTGACATCCTGATTACAACGGAAGAAGATACGAAGGTCGTTTACGGCATCGAAGGCAAGGATTACGAAGAGGTTGCACAGAAACTAACTGACAAGTTTGGATTTGAAGCGGTCGTCATTACTCTCCGCGAAACCCCCTCTGTTTGGCATAACAAGTGGTCTGTCTTTGCTTACTCAGATGGCAAGGTGTACAGGAGTCCGACATACGACATCGAAGTTGTTGACAGGCTTGGCGGGGGCGATTCCTGCAGTGCAGGATTCATCTATGGATACCTCAAGCTGAAAGATCTGCAAAAAGCAGTTGAGTTCGGTTCAGCCTTCTCAGCTCTGAAACACTCCGTGCCAGGCGACCTAGCATTTGTCTACCGGGAGGAAGTCGAGAAACTCATCAAGGGACGCAAACGCGGCCTACGTATCGAAAGGTAGGTGAGCAACACCATGTGGAATAAACAAGACGCAATGAATTTAATCAGTGAAACTGCACTCATCCCGATCATCAGGGTGGATTCGATAGAAGTCGCGTTCAAAGTTGCAGATGCCTTTCTGGAGGGTGGTGTGAACATCATCGAGGTCACATTCAGTGTGCCTGGAGCCACAGAGTGTGTTCGTCAGCTCTCAGAGAAGATTGGCGACGAAGTGCTCATTGGCACTGGCACGGTACTTGACCCTGAAACTGCTCGCAGGGCCATTCTAGCTGGTAGCGAGTTCATCGTTAGCCCTACCTATTCCAGAGAGCTTATCGAGATGTCTAGAAGGTATGCGAAACCGGTGTTCCCTGGAGCGCTGTCCCCGACAGAGATTCTTGAAGCCTACACCATGGGAGCTGATGCAGTGAAAGTGTTCCCATGTGGAACCGCGGGTGGAGCATCCTACATCAAGGCGGTCAGGGCACCACTACCACAAATACCTCTAATCCCCACAGGCGGTGTGAACCTTGAAACCGCAGGTCCTCTTCTTGATGCTGGTGCTTTTGCACTTGGGGTGGGTGGTGCCATCACGGACAAGAAAGCCATCAAGGAAGGGAACTACGAAGTCATCACAGAGAATGTCAAGAAGTTCCTTAAAATTGTCAAGAAGCACAGGAATAAGAAGTGAACACTAGCGCCCAAGCGAAAAGGAAAGCTTTTTTCGGTACCCTTTGGTGCCGCGAGGGAGAAGTGATTCGAAATGACACAGGATTTGCTTGAATTAATGCGCGAGAGAATCGCAATCGGTCTTGAACGCGAGAAAACCCAAGAAGCTCTAGAGGGCTGGAAACGTAAGGCGCTGTTGAACCTCAAGGAAGGACCACAGTACCATTTTCTCGTTGCAGATGGCAAGATACAGGTCAACGAGGGCCCTGTTGACAATCCGGACATGCGGATTGAGGCCTCAGAAGAAACAATTCGGAAGCTCTTCTTGGAGGAGATGGGAGCAACAACTGCAATCCTCAAGAGGAAATTGAAAGTCAAGGGTTCAACTTCAGATCTAATGAAGTTGAAGCACATATTTTAGCGGTATTCAGAAATCGGGGTTGTGACTTGTGGATCAGAGAATAGTAGATGAGCTTGCCCGGATAGTGGGCAACGAGTTCGTATCGACGCGTGAGGATGTACTTCTAACCTATTCCGCCTCCGCATCAACAGGATACGAATCAGTTCAGCCCGGAGCTGTCGTGAAACCTGGAAGTACTCAAGAGGTTGCTGACATTCTCAAGGTTGCCAACAAGTACAAAATCCCGGTAACACCACGCTCCGGAGGATCAAGCCTTCAGGGAGAGGCAATTCCAAAGCCTGATGGTCTAGTCGTTGAACTTCTAAGACTTAAGGACATCACGGTGTTTGAGGAACTCAGATCAGTCAGAGTTGGGGCAGGGATTACCTTTGGTAAGCTCGATAAGCTCCTAAATCAATATGACCTCTGGGTACCGATCTATCCGGAGTCGGCGCTAGTCTGCACACTGGCCGGCAATGTTGCTGTCAACGGGGCTGGACCGGGTTCAACTGCATATGGGTGCATCGCTGAGATGGTTCTCGGGCTTGAAGTGGTTCTGCCAGATGGCACAATAATCCAAACAGGCACAGAGGGCAATCCGAATGCTCCCGGTCCGTTTCTGCGTTATGCCTTCGGGCCAGACCTTACAGGGTTATTCATTGGGTCTCTTGGAAGTCTTGGAATCATAACGAGCGTGTCAGTAAAGACGTTCAAGAGGGTTCATCATTTTCACTATGAAACATACGGGTTTGAAACGAAACAACAAGCCGAGAGATTTCTAATAGAGTTGAAACAGAACGAGATACATGCGTTGTTTGTGTCTATCTACGAGGGCAAGATTCTGGACTTCTTCATGGATATGCTGGGAGAGGAGTATGGAATCCCAAAACATGAGTGGCCCGCACTGACCGTTTCTGTAACTCTAGGTCGAGTTAGAGAAGATCAACTAAAAAGCGACATCAAGCTGGCGAAGCAGATCTGCAAACAACTAGAGGGGCATGTCATCGGAATAGGCGAGCTTCCGAAAGGCGAGTGGGACGACCGAATGCGGACCTTTGCCCGGTCCTCATACGCGCACGGTTGGCACTGGCGCATACTCTATCATCATCAACCCCCGTCAAACTGGCACCGCTCAATTGAAGAAATCTGGGCAATCATGGACAAGTACCATTTGTTAGGTCACACGGCTGGTTTTCAATCAGGTCATGGCAGTTACAATTATTATCCCCACTTGTATTTTGACCCCCAAGATAAGGAGGAGGAGATGAAGGTCAGAGAGGCACACAAGGAGCTTGCTCAGCGCCTTTTCAAAACCGGGGCAGTTCCATTCAAGCTTGCACCTTATTGGATTGAAGATGTAGAGGAAATGAAGGATTATCTCAATCTCATTAAGACATTGAAACGTGTAATAGATCCCAACAACATCATGAATCCTGGCATCTTCGGGGATATGTAATATTAGAGGAGTGCAGAACTCGGTGAACACGAAGGTAGTTTCGGAACTTGTCAAGATTGTTGGCGAGGAATACGTGTCAACAAGGGTCGATGTTCTTCTCACGTATTCTGAAACTGCGTCTATGGCCAAGGATCCGGTGACTCCAGGGGCCGTAGCGCGACCCGGGTCTGCTGAAGAGGTATCTCAGATACTTCAGCTCTGCAACAAAAACAAGATCTTAGTAACTCCACGCTCAGGTGGGTCTTCACTTCAGGGGGAAGCTATCCCAAAGCCGGATGGTTTGGTTGTTGATCTTTTACGAATCAAGGGTATCACTCTTCACAAGGAACTCAGGTCTGTAACAGTCGGATCGGGTATAACATTCGGCGAGCTCGATAAGTTTCTGAATCAACATGATCTCTGGGTCCCAGTCGCTCCTGAATCAGCATTAATCTGTTCAGTGGCGGGCAATGTTGCTGTCAACGGTGCGGGTCCCGGCTCCAGCGCTTACGGCTGTATTGCAGAGATGGTTCTTGGAGTGGAGGTGGTTTTGCCAAATGGCGAGATCATACAAACGGGGTCAGAAGCGAACCCCAATGCTCCGGGACCATTCCTAAGGTATGCTTTCGGGCCAGACCTTACAGGGTTATTCATTGGGTCTCTTGGAAGTCTTGGAATCATAACGAAGGTTTCTCTGAAGACCTACAAGCGAATGCATCAGTTTCACTACGAAACGTATGGATTCGATACAGCGGAACAGTCTGAGAAGTTCCTCATAGAAGTCAAGAATAATGATGTCCTTCCGATGTTTGCTTCCGTCTACGAAGGTCCGGTGCTCAACTTCTTCATGGACATGGTGGGTGAAGAGTACGGAATTCCGGAACACGAATGGCCCCACAGGACAGTTTCAATGACAATTGGCCGACTCAGAGAAGATCGAATGAAGAGTGACGCTAAGAAAGCCAAGGAGATTTGCGAGCAACTTGGCGGTCATGTGATAGGTATTAGTGAATTGCCACAAGGAGAATGGGAGGGTCGCTTCTGGACCTTTGTGAGAACTTGCTACATACATGGCTGGCACTGGCGTACGTTGTACCATCATCAAACGCCGACGAATTCTCATCGCTCGGTGGAAGAGATAACGGCTGCCATGGATGAGCATGGATTCCTTGGACATACGGCCGGATTTCTCTCTGGACATTCCACAATGAACATGTATCCTCACTTCTATTTTGATCCGCTCGATAAAGAAGAAGACCATATGATACGTGCTGCGCATGATGAGCTCGCCATTACCCTCTACAAGACAGGAGCAGTTCCCTTCAAACTCGCAGAGTACTGGAAGGGCCGCATGGAAGGAATGGAGGATTACATGAAGCTCCTTTCCGCAATCAAAGAGACGCTCGACCCCAACGGAATACTTAATCCAGGTGTACTTGGAGGAATATGAGAAATGACTGAAATCGACCTAGATGACTTAATGGAGAATCTGGCGCAGTGTCGCAGATGTGGAATCTGCCGCGATGCAGTGTACGAAGACATGGGCTTCGATGGCATATGCCCGGTCTGGAAGAACACGGCAGGCTTTGAAACGAGCTTCATGCGAGGGAAACTCATGATTGCCATTGCCCTACTTGAAGGACGGCTTGAGAAGACATCAGATAACACAGAAGCCCTATACGCGTGTTCGCTCTGTGGGAACTGTACCGAAATATGTGCAGCAGAGTTTGATCCAAAGGAATCGCTTGAGTTGGTTCGAGCGGTTCTGAGTGACATCCCCAACGAGGTGCGGGATACCCTTGCAGAGAGAATTCTGACCACCAATAACCCGTATGTCACTGACAAGAAAGGAAAACGCGACTGGGTAGCAGAGCTGGGGTTTGAGCCTCCAACCAAGGCTGACACACTATATTACTTCGGATGCACTGCGGGAATGAAACTGCCTGAAACCGCCAAGGCAGCGGCCAGGCTGCTTAAGGCGGCTGGTATCGAGTTTGCGGTTCTAGAAGACGAGCCATGCTGTGGATCTGTTATGATTCGAACAGGTCGACTCCAAGATGCTGAAGAAAACGCGAAGAAGGTGCTTGAGTCAATCCAAGAATCAGGAGCCAAGACCGTTCTCGTATCATGTGCTGGCTGCCTCAAGACTCTGAGGAAGGACTATCCTGAGAAATTCAACCTTTCCATGCCCAAGATTGTTCATTTCGTTGAGTACTTCCTAGAGCTAGTCAAGAGCGGAAAAATCAAGCTTAAACCTCTAGGTAAGAACGTGAAGATTACATATCACGACCCCTGTCACATGGGGCGGGAGCTAGGCATCTATGAAGAGCCAAGAGACCTGCTGAAAGCGATACCTGGAGTAGAGCTCGTAGAGATGGAAACCAACCGGCGAGCTGCAATGTGCTGTGGAGCTGGAGGGGGGCTGCGCTCCTATGATCCGGAACTCTCAAAGAAGATTGCGGCTGATAGAGTTAGAGAAGCTGAAGAAACAGGTGCCGAGATTATCGCCAACGCCTGCCCGTTCTGCGAGCAGAATCTCGAAAGCGGTGCTAAACTAATAGATAGCTCGATAAGAGTGGCTGACATTGTGGATCTTATTGTGGATCTTATTGAGTGATTATCGACTGGTTCGAGTTGATCTACGAAATTTGCATTAAGAAGAAGGTGGACGTCTGGCAGACTCCCTGACTTGGCAGCCAAGACATGGCTTATAGGTCCACCCTCTATTTTTGAACGTGAAGCCCCTACGCTCTCACTGGAACGCCTCCCTCTGAACCATAAGGTGAGAGTAGAATCTCCCTGCAGACGGACATTCTTTTGGGCATACCAATGCAGAGTGTTGTTCAATAACTTGAACTACTCGCGGAGCAACGGGCATCGACCAGTCGTCCGCTCCATACAATGTCAACAATATGAGATAAGCCTATTGTTCTATGAGCATAGAATAACTTTAAAACCAATCCCATCATGGAGCAGACACAATCGAGCGTGAGGCTGTGCGATGGACGACATTAAGGTAGCCCTCATTGGCATAGGCAATTGTGCAAGTGCCCTTGTGCAGGGCGTTGAGTTCTATAGGAATGCAAAAGCGAACGGTGATGTGATTGGACTTGATCACACAGATTTCGCAGGATATCATGTTCGCGACATTAAGTTCGTGGCAGCCTTTGACGTTATTGAGGGCAAGGTAGGATATGACATCTCTGAGGCCGTGTTCGCAGAACCGAACAACGTGATGAGGTTCAGTGATGTACCAAAAACAGGTATCAAGGTTCTCAGAGGGCCACTACTCGATGGTGTCGATGACAACCTTCATGCCCTTGTCAAGATATCCAATGACAAGGGAGCAGATGTTATCAGCGCTCTAAAGGAATCGGGGGCTGAGATGGCAATTAATCTAATGCCCGGTTCTGCCCAAGAGGCGACGGAATTTTATGCAAATGCGTGTCTTGAAGCAGGTTGTGCGTTCATCAATGGCACACCCATAGAGATCGCATCAAATTCAGAATGGCAGGAAAAGTTCAGTAGTAAGGGAATTCCACTCGTGGGGGATGACATCCAGGACCAACTTGGTTCAACGGTACTCCATAGAAGTATATTGCAGTTACTCGTTTCTCGAGGCGTACGTGTAGACAAGAGCTACCAGCTTGACGTGGGAGGAGGAGCAGAATCACTCGACTCTCATTATCGGGGACGTTTCCGAAAGCGAGACGTGAAGACCTCTGCAATCAGTCAAGATCTTCCATACGAAACACCCCTTGTTGCGGGCTCTTCAGATTATGTTCCATTCATGAACAACGAACGCGAGTCATACTTCTATGTGCACGGAAGACAGTTTGGAGGAGCACCAATCACAATAGACATACGGGTGGAAATGACTGATGGACCGAATGCAGGACCCATCCTCTTTGATGCGATTAGAGGGACTAAGCTTGCGTTGAAGAGAGAGATAGGTGGGGCACTTGAATCCATATCGGCGTATGGCTTCAAGAAACCGCCAAAACCCACGACAATGTATCGTGCGGAGAGATGGGTTGAGGAGTTCCTGCTGAACAAAAGAAGACTCTGAAGGATCTAGCCATAGACCTTCATGTACTGCTCAAGAAGGCGTTTCAGCTTTGTCAAATCATGAAGGACTAAGAACTCAGTTTCATTCCCAGTTTCCTCAAGTGTTTCATTGATTCCGATTATGTCGTCGAAGGTCTTTTGCAGCTCTTCCTTGGCAGCTTTGGACTTAGCAGAAGCATCGAATACTACTATCTTGCTTTCTGGATCAAAATTGATGACAATGCTCCTCTTCAGATACATTACCTTCTTGCATTTAGGACATTGTACGCGATTGGCCTTGCCGGACTTCAGGTTCCTGATAAGACCACGGTCATCATGCAAATCAATGTGATCGATGGCCTCAGCTTCATACAGTTTGCCACACTTCTCGCATGTCACTTCGATTGTTTTCGTTCCGACCATGGTCATCACCTAATTTCTCTAAAAGCATCTTGGAGCACCTCTTAAGAGTTGCGAACAGCGTTACCCCTAGTGATGCAAGAAGATATGGTAACGAGAGATTCCGCAACTACTATTCTGTAACGTCTTCCACGCGAACATTCTTCACGCCATCAAGCACCGCGAGAGCGTTCTTGAGATCATCCAAATTCGTGTTCAACTGTTTTGCGCTGAAGTAGCATTCGTAAAAACAACGCGTCCCTCTTAGGCACACACCCGTCGAGAAAAGCAAATCCACGAGCCCGGACTTCTTGAATATCTGCGAAAGCTTGGTGAGGAAATCGTTTGTCAGCTTGCCAATTTCAAGACTCAAGAACGTTACTTCGCTGCTATCAAGAGGAAAGATTTTGATCAACCGGTCTTTCAGCACCAAGACCATCAGGCCCTTGCTTGTCCCCATAGCTGCCTTGAATGCAGCTGGAAATGCCACTTTCTTGCTATCGTCAAAAACTAGAACTTTGCCTGCTGTTGCACCGTCGTATTCGGATTCACCTGACATCTTATCGCCTTCTTGAGTAGATAGTTGACCTCGCAGATTGGGTCTAATCCTATTGGTTCACGCTCTCTATTATAAATGATGTTCTGCTCTCATGAATGTTCATATTACTGAGGCGACACAAGGACTGTGC
>DAOWNS010000027.1 GCA_030642465.1 Candidatus Thorarchaeota archaeon
AGAAAAAGCACTTTCTCATTGGACATCTTGGAATAATCGGAGGTGCGGGGAGTGATGTCAGCATCAACCAGTGGCACGTTTGGCCTTTTGGATGGCCCTGGATTGTCGGCTATCGCAAGTCCTCCTCATTAACTCGTTCAACAGTTTCCATTATCTTAGTATTAAGAGTAAGTCGTATACATTCGCTAATTCTATGAACTTCGTTGGAAGATGCTCTCAAGACCCAATGTGTTGATTGTATCGATAGTGGGGCGTCCAGTCCGATCCCAACCACGGATATCATAGAATTTGTCAAGCGACTTTTCAAAGTCATCTTTGTCTATGAACGCTGTCATTCCTTTTCTTGGACCATGCTTCTGCGGTTCCCAAAACCTCTCTGGCAAGATATCATCCTTTCGAGATATACCCTCCCGGACGTTGAACATCCGAGTTAGAGTGGCGATCCTGTGTGCAAATGTGCTTATGCTCGACTCATTGTAATCCAAGCCTGTTGCAGCGTTTAGTAGTGCTATCTTTTGTTCGTGGGGCAACGGAAGATGGTAAGTGAAATGGCAGACGATGAGAGAATCTGTGAGAACCTTACCATCTCGTGCATCAACCATTGAGTCTACAACATCAAGAGCGGATTCGGAAGGAGGATCAGAGGTGGCAGGCCAACCTCTCAAATGGCTCGCTCCAACCTCAGCTGTTGCATAAGACAATCCTAAGCCCTTCTTTCCTCGGGGATCCCAAGCCGGCACCTCGAGGCCCTTCACATGAACTGCGAAGCTCTCGCTTCCTTTTCCTATCTCCACTGAAGCCGCACGAACACCGTAGGATAGAGTCTTGCCAATTCCTTCACGGGAAGCAATCATCTTGATGAGCTGAATTGCAGCATCAACATCACCAAATCTGAGCGGAAAGCCAATATCCGCGTCAAAGAGCACCTCGCGTTCGTAAGCTTCCATCGCAAAGCCTATAGTTCCGCCAGTGCTAATAGTATCAAGACCCAAGTCGTCGCAGAGATAATTCATCTTGAGAATTGCGTGGGGGTCGCTCACTCCAATGTTCCCACCGAGAAGGCCCAATGTTTCGTACTCAACTGTTGACTCAACCTCAGCTCCGCTTCCATCTGGAGCTTCAATCTTGTAGGCTCGCGTGCAGCTCATTACACAGTGAGGACACGATTGGTGGGTTCCAAGCCCCCATTTCTTCTCCATTACTGCTGGATCAATCCGTCTATACTCATCGAAGTAACCGTTCTGCGAGTTCCGTGTAGGATAATGTCCCATGCTGTTAGCGAATTCCACAAGAAAGGCAGTACCATAATTCTTGAAGCCGTAGTCTACCTTGTTGTTCCAGCTCTTGATTGCAGTTCTGTTGATTTCGCGAATCGTATCAACATCTGCACCTGCGAATTTCTTGGTTCCATGAGCGACTACTGCTTTCAGATTCTTCGAACCCATTACGGCCCCAGCGCCGCCGCGACCAGTTTGATGGGCAAGTTCGGTACTGCCAACTGCGAACCGTACCTGCTTTTCCCCTGCGGGGCCAATCACATACACTGAAGAGCCCTTTGCATTCTTCTCTTGTAAGGCCCTAGTTGCGGCATGTACTCCCAATCCCCAAAGATCATCAGCTCTCTCGAATGCTATCGAGTCGTCATCAATGATTAAGCACGTGGGGCGTTTCGACCTTCCTTTGATACCAACGGCATCATAGCCTGCTTTCTTGAATTCTCTTCCAAGAGCACCACCACTATGTGAATCCAGAAAGAGACCTGTCAGAGGTGATTTGGTGACCAATGTCCACCGTCCAACATTGGGCGCAGGAAGCCCCTGAAGTGGCCCTGTAAGGAATAGGAGCACATTATCTGGACCCAATGCGTCTATGCCTGCTCCAAGTTCTCTGTATAGTAGAAAGGAGCCTAATCCTTTTCCGCCGATGAAGCTCTCGTAGATGAACGAATCCAGGTTCTCTTTTCTAGTCTTTTCAGATGTTAGGTCAATCCAAAGCACTTGGCCGTTGTAACAATCAGGGGGCAATCTCTCAGTTCACGTCCTCTTTCGCAACCGACCCCAAACATTTAGGATATCTCAATCTTCTCAATGGTTTCGAGGTCAACGTCGTGAAGATGCGATACAATTGCCACAATCACGTCATGTATGACATTTCCAACAAACTCGTTCATCATTATTTTCTTTCCCTTAACATAGAACTCGAAATCGGCGGTCAATTTGGTTATCACCAAGTTTGGTTATGCTAGGCGCCTTTTCTACGTACCGGTAGGAAGCTTAGCAAGTAGATGTTTTATTCAGCCGTATTCCGGAGCGGTAGGTCTGGGCGCACTCCGCAATCCTTTTATCCCCCGCAGAATGGTACACCGACCAACACGGATGACCATCACCAAATGAGGTTCCACGCGATGGCACAGACAGAATCAACAGAAAGTTTTGTATCTAGAAGTCCTCCGCAGCCAGTGCAGTCATCAGGGAAAATTAGCAGGATTGCAGGGCTTGGAGGGTTTCTTGGCATGGCCGCAGCTGGGCTCGGAATAATATCCGGTGCACCACTACTTCCAGTTCCTTCAATGGGAACAGTAATTCTGAAGAATCCGATTTTCTATTGGACTTCAGCAGCCTTTCTTGCACTTCTAGTTATTTCGCTATTATTGCAGCTCATAGGCTCTGGATCTCTAAAAAGACGTCTTGAATCAGGATACCCGAATGTGATCCTATTGACATTACTGGTCGGCATAGCTCTCGCAATTCTCATACCCTTTGGGGGCGAGTACTGGAACTTACCAGGACAACTTCTATCCTACGTTAATAACCTCGCTATACTTGGTTCAATCTTCGCCATCCTGTGGGTGCTTTGGTCCGTAGTCTACGTGGACTCATCAAAGACGTACGCTGGACTCTTCGCAGGAATCTTGAATGCATTCTGGATTCCAGTACTGGCCATTGGATGGGGACTTCATAATTATTCAATTGCCAACCCCGCTTTTGCGCCAATCGCCGCGGCTGTGACAACAGCTGCTTATGTGATGCTACTCGTTGGACAGTTGATGGTGGTGAAATTCTGGTGGTCTCCGATAACATCCGTGAGAGAGTTTGGGCGAAGCTCTGATACTGCGAAATTCGCGTTCGGGATTACCGGTCTACTTACATTCATCGTTGGCACCGCTGCAATCGTCTTCGGACCCTTCGATCTAGTTGGAACGATACTCACTGAGGTCTGGCGTCCATGGGGCACTATGGCTGATGCTACTACGTTTGTAACAGATCCGGCATTTGTTTTTGCATTTTGTCTTTCATTGCTATTCTGGGTTATGCTCGCACCTCGACTTGGAGCTAGGGAACTTCGCGCTGCACACATTGGTGCTGATGTCATTCAAGGTGCCAACAAGTGGCTCATGGTATTCTTTGCAGCACTTGGAGTGTTCGCTGCGGGCCAAGCCGGAACCATGATAGCAGCAGTCGCTTCCGGTTATGGATTATTCCTCGTTATTTGTCCAGCTATAGTGATTTTCATCATGGGTTCGATATACGTCGGCAAGACTGATGTCGTCGTTGGGCTTCCTTTGATGGTTGCTGGTGTAAGCATAATGGTCCATCCATATGTGTTATCTGGCTTTGTTATAATCGCGTGGATTGCCATCCTTGTTACACAAGGATTACTGATGGTTGAAACCAAAATCAGAGGCTTCACGTCATTTTCGCAGGGATTCTTAACTGTCATTGTGAGCATTGTGAGCTCGGCTTTATTCGCCTTTTTCATGATTGGCGGCACGGGATCTGGTCCAGCTGCACTATGGCCCACCAGCAATTGGTTCAACATCACAATATACCCTGGTATTGATCCAAACGTTCAAGCAGCTACGATTCTGATGCTGCCAATGCTCCTGCTACTAACAAAGAACACAGTGATAGTTGGATATGGTCATGGCAAGGAGATGGGTTTGGTTTCAACTCTTAGTGGGTTCAGCGCAATCTTTGCATTGACCGTCCCGTGGACTGCTTTCGCTGTGGGAATTGTACATGCGGCAAACACCGCCGCAGCCATGGTCTGGGCATTCTACGCGATCTCGTTCGTACTTGTCCTCTCGCTAGTCCTGAGTCTCGCCAAGGAAGTCGAAATCTCTGGACATGAAATGGAAGGGCAGCTTCTGAGAACAATAGCAATTGTTGGTGTACTGCTCGGCGTAATCACTGCAATTGTTGTGTTGGGCACCTTTTCTGTATTTCCAAGTATTTTTGATATCGCATCTGTGCTTACTTTGCTTGTGGGCCTTGTGGTAAGTCTTGAGATACTCTTCGTTGCTACATGGTTCATAGCTGGCGTTAGACTGGGAATGCTGAAGAACGGCTTCAAATTCATGTCTCGCGAAGCAGCCGCCTCAGAAGCTTTGTAATGCAAGCATGAAATCCAAGAAAAGCTGGGAGCGACGTTGAATCAACCGGAAAACGGAGTCACACTTCGCCCGGATGGAGCCAGCGTCGCGTTTCTGCTCATTCATGGCTTCTGCGCTGCACCCAATGAAGTAGCCAGCCTTGGACAGTTCTTGGCAGAGAAAGGCATATCCTCCTATGCAATGAGAATTGCAGGACACGAAACCATTCCGGAGGATTTGTCGAAGACCAGTCGCAAGGAGTGGTACAAATCGGTATCCGACGGACTTGACGAAGTGAAGTCATGGAATCCGGAGCATCTGTTCGTTGCAGGGTTCTCTATGGGCGGAGCCTTGACTTTGCACCTTGCCTCATACAAAGAAGGCATTGACGGCATTGTATTAATCTCACCAGCTGTCCGTATATTCTCAACTGCTGCCAAGTTTCTGCCAATTCTGAAACTGTTTATGAAATTCAAATCGGTTGACTTGGAAAAGATACAGAAAGTCCATGGATACGACTTGCAGAGAACAAAATATGCAAAGGAGCCGCTAAGTGCATACTCAGAGTTTCTCAAGATGATAAAGGAGGTGCGAAACGTCATGCATAAGGTAAGTGTACCTGCACTCATTATGCAAGGGACTGATGATAAGACTATCTCCCCAAAGAATGCACGCATTGTGTACGACGGCATATCATCAGAGATCAAGGAGATTCACATGATTGAGGGGGGCGAACATGTCATACCTTGTCATCCGACTAGAAGCATTGCTTACTCCCATATCCCTCCATTCATAGAGAGAGTTATTGCATCCGCTCGAGAATGAGTTACACGGCTTGGCTCTGGAGAAAGGACTCGACAACCGTCACACAGACATCCGGTAGGTCCGTTATTAGACCGTCCGATCCAATAGAGAGCAGCTTCCTCATGGAGCTGGCGTCATTCATAGTGTAGGGGAACACTTGAAGGTGAGCATCATGCGCGTCCTTCACAAGCTCTGGGGTGAGGGTTTCGAATGGAGGATTGATGGCGTTTGCTCCGAAATCCAAGGCGTATCGTACTGCATCATCTTTGGGTTCGGATAATAAGATTGCAGTCGTTGCGCTAGCATTGAGATTCTTGATTACTCGAACCGTGTTATGCATGAATGATGAGAACATGACCGAGTCGAGCAGATTCCGTTCAGTAACCTGATTCAGAATCAGCTTCTCAACGTTTAGAGCTTTCACCTCGATATTCACACCTATCCGACCTCTTGCAAAATCAAGAACTTCGCTCAGCAATGGCACTTTTTCGCCCTGCCCTGCGTTAAGTTCCTTAATCTCACGATATGTAAGCTCTCCAACGTAACCTTCACCATTAGTTGTCCTAGGCAACTCGAAATCGTGTATACATACAAGATGACCATCTGAGGTTTCTTGTACATCAAGTTCGACCATGTCTGCCCTCATTTCCCAAGCGGTCCTGAACGCTTTCAGAGTGTTTTCAGGCGCATAGCCAGACGCTCCACGATGTGCAATCACTAATTTTTCTCTCAAATCTAAACAACCTCAGAATTGGTGAAGTCCATAAGTTTGCGGATCCTAAGCAGAGTCCTCAGGTAATGCTTTGCCCGAGCCTCCGCATCTGGGGCAAACCCCTAAACTCCCTTTGCTCTCAACCGTTCCTGAACCATTGCAAAGGTAGCATTCCGCTGTTGTTGTTTCAAGCTTAATGTCATACCCCTTTGCCAGAGCACCTCCAAGCCCGATAAGCACCACGGCAATAAACATAGTCACTAGGGAACCGAGATAGAAGCCCGGAACCTGCAATAAGAGCACCAATGAAACTAGAAAAAGCAAAATGCCAAGTACTGCAAACATGAATCCTCTTTTTTTTCGGTCCAAATGAACTACCTCACTCTTGTTCTAAGCTCCGCGGATAGGTGCATTGTTTAAAATTGCACGGGATTTTCTCCATACATTGACCGCTTTATACGTTCCGTCAAGAGTCCGTCCGAATATTATTAATGCCCTCAAAAATCTTCACCAGATTCACCACAATCAAAATCCGAAGAGATAATATAGATGAGTAGAGGAATGTAGAACCAGCGGGTTGATTGGAGGATGTCACGAGCCGACCTATTTGCCAAGTGTACACAGATGTACCAGAAAGCACACGTGAGGGAGATTGTTCCAGATGGGCCATTTGTGAGACAGCTTATCGACTTGCCCCGTCGTGGTCTAGATGTTGGCGTTTTTTTCAAGGCGAAGCGCAAGAAGGTAATGACTCAGGTTTACTTGGGAAATTCAATCCCTGACAATGTAGCGAGAGAAGAAGGATTTCTGGAAGCTGGCAGCAAGACGTATCTGAGCAGAACCATTCTTTCTAATTTCAAGAATCTTGAGTTCCTACGTGTTGTGGTATCCATAGGGAGGATACTAAGCCGAAAGGACGAGAGGGTTCAGTTCCTGAAGCAATGTCAAAGAATTGTTGATGTCATAGTACGCAAAGCTCTAAATGTGGTGTACATTGATGACTTCGAGCCCTTCAGATTCGATAAGCAAGTTTTGGAAATCGACTATTTCCTGAGTAAAACCCTGAAGATGGATGAAGTGACTGTTGAGGCGGCTTCAATTCCGTTCACCATAGCTAATCCGGAATACATCTTGCTCAGCAATCGGAAACTTGTTGTGATTGGAGAGAAAAGACAGATTCCAATGAGTGCTTTTTACTTAGCTGGAGGCATTGGATACACGTTCGACAAGACCGTAGGCGCTGTGAGCGAAGAGCGTTTGTTTAGAACAACCGCAAATCTCGACCAATACGGAATCGATTCGGCTTACTTAGACATGTCTATCTCGCGCGTCACCGAGGACTTCCAAAACAGCGTTCATTCGCTCATGTTCGCAGACATTTGGAAAAAGACCAAGGCCAAGCCAGTTGGTGCGAACTTCGGCGGAGACCTGTTGATTAAACCAGAACCCAGTAGTGACATGTGGTCTGGCGTTTTTGAGGTCTACGTCGCTCCTCCAAGATAATCAATTTCGAAGCCCAATTGCATTCTACTTGTCGGATTTAAACGCGTCTGGTTCAAGGTTCTTGATGAGTGAATGTACTTCAGGTCTGCCAAGCTTCGTGCGACTCTCTTCAGATAGGTTGTTGATAACACATGCAACACCTACTACTGAAGCTTTTAGATTCTTGACAACCTTTTGCACGGCAAGAACTGTTTTTCCCTTGATGAGCCAATCGTCGATGATTACGATTCTATCTTCGGGATCAATTGATTCGGCCACCAGTCCGAGCTTGGCATCTGCGAATCTACTAGCAGGTAACCACTTCATCTTTCGGCTGCAATCCTCGGGGACATCCCTAATGGAATACGCCGGCACCATGCCGCAACCCAAGTAATAGGCAACAGCGCTGGCAAGAGCAATTCCTCTTTGTCCGATGCCTACAACCTTGTTTGGCTGTAATTCAACGAATGGGTTCGCAAGGGCAACAACGGCCTCATGAAAGATGTTAGGATGTTCGAGTAAACGACTGACATCACAAACAGCACTGCCCGGCTCTGGCCAATCATGAATCACTTCAACATAATCAAGGAAATCTATGTCTGTCATGTTCTCGACCTGCTGCTTACAAACTGAAGGACAGTCATAATTCTTTCTGTACGTCCCTACATGCACGGTGATGCGGCAGGCCACGTCAAGGGAACTGGACTCTGTCGACGAAAAGGTTATCTCTCTGCAATCAAAGGAAGATTGCCGGCCTCCCTGAGGGGTTAACGAAACTTGATAGTACCTGGAACAACAATCTCACTAACACTCCTTCCCAGTTACATTGAAGTTCGTGATAAAGGCATTATCAAAAAGAAAATTCTTCTGAAAGGCAATTCTTTCAACGATATGCAAGTTGAGTTGCAGCGGTACTTCTTATTCTTGGGAAAGAGACTCCCTCCAGGAATACTGAAGGACACCATGCTCAAAATAGGAGTTCCAGAAACAAGAGCTGTCATTGTGGAAGAGGAGCCTAAACCCCGATACAAAGCACCACCCATCATTGAAACACGGACTTCGAAGGAAGAACCCGCGGCAGCTAGGTTCGTCAAGAGTCCCGATCCCGAACCTCCAGAAATTGAAGTAGTGTCAATGAGCAAGAATGATTTCAAGGACATTACAGAGGCACTTTCAGTTGTTGAGTCCATGAGCGATTCATTCATGGCAGCTAGTACAAAGCAAAGCAAAAAAATGGACATGGGTCAGGGGATTCGCATTAGCTTGAGAGGGAGCGAAGTAATTGAAGCTGCACCAGGCACTCACTCGACTGCCCCGGCTGGAATTCCAAGCAACTCCCTGAGAGGGGAAATGATTCCTGACTCTGACGCTCAGATTGAGTCAGAGGTTCTCGAAATCATAGAGAAAGAGCCGCCTGTGGAGTCAGAGATAGCATGGGCTCAAGCGCCCAAAGAAAAGGCTCCCAAGAAAGCAGCTACTCCTAAGCATGTAATCACACCTACAGTGACAGCGAAGGCAATAATCCTTGGAGAGGATGGTGTAGGTAAAGGAAGTCTCCTAGAGAAAGCTGGCCTAGAACATATGATTGCGGAAAAGGAATCTGAACCGCCCGAGGCTATTCAGTACATTCATGAAAGACGCTTCGAGCTAGTTGACTACCGGGTTACGCTTCGCGTCTGGTCGTTTGACGAGGCGGTCAGGATGGATATCTCCAGAAGGGAGTTTTATGATGGGACTAACGCGTTGATAATCGTCTACTCGGCGTCGGACAGATGGAGTTTTCAGAGCCTAGAGTTTTGGTTGAAGGAAGCAACATCTACCATCGAAAACCTTCCTCCGATAATCATTGTTGGTAACAAGATCGACCTCAGGATCGATTCCGATGATGACGCAGAGGAACCACCTGTAACTAGAGACGAAGGTTTCATCTTCGCTGAAGAACTCGCAAAGAAGCTCGGTAAGGATGGACGGCTTCATCCTGTAGCGTTCCTTGAAACATCGTGCTTGACAGGAGAAGGGATTGAGGATGTCTTCAAAACAGCTTCGCAACTCTACGTCAAAGGATTATAATATTCGTTACATTTGCACTGGGAAAAGTAATATATCTAGCCCTACACGTCACACGTTCGATGCTGCCACCCAAGTGAACGCATAAGCCAAGTGGTGATTAGGATAGCGGAATTCTGTGAGAGCTGCGGGAAGATGATGGAGCCAGTTAGACCAGCTAGGACTCTCGAGGAAAATTTCGTGGTAGAGCAACGGAAGACACTCGGGATATGCAGGGATTGCTTCAAGAAACGATTCAAGATCGTCACCAGAAGGAGTTCTGGCTATGGCGGCACTATTTACGAACTCAAGGAGCGCTCTGCACCACGAATTGGCATTGGGAGTAAGAAGTTCAGCTGTCTTAGATGTGATTGGATTGCATGGACTGACCAAGGACTGGCAGCGCATATGAGAAAGAAGCACCCTGCTTAGCAGCCTAGGTGTTGATAGGATATGGGGCAGTGATACGAACTATTTGATGTCCTCTCATCCTCAGTCCGCCTGCTTTTTCTGCTGCACTCTCTAACATGCCCATTCTGTAAGCCGCCGTTCTAGGTCCTAGTCCGTGAAGCCATTCAAGTGACACAATGTCTAGACTCTGGTTGTGAGCAAAATACAGCTTTAGGTCGTTTGCTATTGCATTCGTTCTATCATACATCGCTATCGCAAAGCCAGCGCTGGGTGCTGCGAATCCAACGAGTACCCAAATCATAGCGAATGGATCTACTCCAAAGTATTCGAAGAAGAATACGAATCCAGAGAGCATCGGCTGCAAGAGTGCCAGAACAACCCAGAACAGAGCGATGTGTTGAGTCAGATTATCACTCCCCAGCCCAGCCATTCCGATGACATCTTGATCAGGTGGGAAAAGGAAGATGAGCACGCTGCCCGATGCGAATCCTACAATAAGTGAAGATACTATGATTAGGATGGTGAATCCCAGACTTCTCGTTTCCCAAATTAGCGGGAAACTAATCATTGACTGGAGAACCATCGCTAGAGCAATGCTCACTGAACCTACAAGGAATCCCTTCCAACTAAAGAACTCGTACCTCATTGGGATGACATCATCGGCTGTCACGTGAACACACTCTCAACTATTCTATGACGAAATAGGTCCGTTTGAAGATAAATCTAATTGTTACGTCAATGGTTTCATGTTATTTGCTCCTACTATCCCGACCAGCAAGTCAATACGTCTGCCGAGAGTGTTAAGGATTTCATTATTGCAGGTCAGCTGAATCGATTCGAAACAGAGAGAAGCCACCCACAGCAAGAGTGGCAAAAGAATTATATATCGTATTACACACTATATAACACGACATGCTTTCAGCAATGTAACAGCGTAGGCGATATCCATGACAGAGGAAGCGGGCAAGAGGAAAGCCGGCATCGAGTTCGACAGGTGGCTTATACAGACCCGTCGTGGTGCACTCACGCTGGCAGTACTTGCGGCGATACTAGATGGAGAGTCGTATGGTTACAACATAATGAAGCGCCTGAATCGAGAGGAGTATGACAATTTGCAGGTAGAACCAAGCACAATCTATCCTTTGCTCCGGAGACTTGAGCAACGTGGCATGCTGGAAGCCGAATGGTCTGCAACCGAGGGAAAGAGAAAGCGCTTGTACTTCTTAACGAGAGAAGGAAGAGATATGCTTGGAAGGATGTCGAAAACTTGGCTTGATTTGACAGAACAGCTAACTAGACTACTGAAGGAGGCTGACTTGATATGACCGAAGATCCATATGTGGAAATTGATAATTACTTGAAGCTCGTCCGGTCGCATCTACCGAATGAGATAGCAGATGAAATCATACATGAGATTCGTACATACTTGATTGAAATGGCTCAGGACTTAGGTCATGGACAGGTTTCAACTGAATCAGCTAGAAGAAGCATTGCGAGGTTTGGAGCTCCCTCTGAGATTGCTCAGGAATACAGCAGATTAATCCTAGACGTTGAGGACCATGTTGAGGATGAAAAGCCCGGATATGAAAAGTATAGCCCCGAATCCGTCCGAGTCTTACTAAAGAACTTCCCAAGGCAAATTCGGAATGCTTGCGTGCTTTTTCTGACATGGTTCGTATTCTTTATCCTTGTGATTATCCTCGTTGCTTATACAATTACATCCCCTCACGTGGTACGTATACACATTGTTTATGACGCAATCATGATAATTCCCCTCTTCTTAGTATCGATGCTCATCTATTTTCTCTATAGATTGTTATGGGTTAAAATCATAGGTAGCTCAAGCGTTTTCGGAAAAAGGGGAGAGCTAGAAGCTGTATTTGATTTCATTGCTAGTTTCGTTGGAATGACAATTGTAGTACCTGGAGGATCAGGATTGTATTATACGTACTTGTGGCATTATGGGACAGATGGCGCATTGCTAATGATGAAACTGCTTGGCTTGACCAGCGTGATTATGGTGTTCTTTATCCTAATCCGCCTGTTCGGTGACCTACTGGTATTGACAAGACCCAAAGACCGTGTGAGGACTATCAAGACCTTAATGCTATCAGGATTCGTATTATCATTTGGCCTTGCAGTCATAATTGGTGTTGCCATTCCGGTTTCTGATCCGCCCTATCAGCCGTTGTTATTCCAAGCGCACCTACTTATCATTGCGTTCTTCCTTGCGTTCCAAGCAAGTACTTCATTGGTCAAACTAGTCGAAATTCACCGAAAAACATCGCTCTCAAGGCGAGCCTTGATGAATTATCGTGAAAGAGGAGGGGAGCAGTGAATGAAAACGAACGCCATTCACGGAACTTCAGCAGGCTCAGTACATCTATTCAACCTTGCAAATCATAATACGGAGAAGCAAATCATTATAGGCATTCAATTCCGAAGACAACATGTGTGACGGAGAGGGACCATGTGAAAGAGCACGTCATAGTAGACCTCGATTCTGTGTCGCGAATATACACGATGGGTGAGCTCACTGTTCCAGCCCTTCGAGGCGTAAGCCTGCAGGTCAAGCAAGGTGAGGCCATCGGAATCATGGGGCCATCAGGATCAGGCAAGACAACGCTGTTGAATCTTATCGGCGCTCTCGACAGGCCTACCGCGGGGACTGTCACAATCGATGGCGTCAATATCACTAGCATGAACGAAACAGAACTTACAACAGTTCGACGCAACAAGATAAGCTTTGTATTTCAATTCTTCAATTTGCTGCCTGTACTCTCAGCGTACGAGAATGTTGAACTCCCACTACTCATTGCAGGAGTAGAGGAAACTGCCAGAAAGGAACGAGTAGACCATCTTATGGGACTCGTAAATCTTACAGATAGAGCCGAACACAGACCGGATGAGCTCTCAGGAGGAGAACAACAACGTGTGGCGATTGCCCGTGCCCTTGCCAAGCCTGAAGGGGCGGCAAGCTCCGTCGTTGTACTCGCGGATGAGCCAACGGGAGATTTGGACCAGCAAACGGGCGAAGACATCATGAAGATTCTAATAGACCTGACGAAGGGCGAGGGTGGCACGTTGATAGTGGTAACCCACGACCCGGATGTAGGCAAGCAGATGGATAAGGTCTACAAAATGCGGGACGGACAGGTGGAG
>DAOWNS010000036.1 GCA_030642465.1 Candidatus Thorarchaeota archaeon
GCAGAAACGGCATGTTCAGTATGCTGTCGGCAGCGGGGACAGTACTTGTTCATGACACTCTTCACTTTCATTTGAGAATCACCGACTCAGGTCGTGGGACCCGACTTTAGGTCGTTTATAACCATTGGGGCGTGAGCTAACGTGTTTGATGGAATGGTTCCATCAGAACCAGCCGAGCTGCGTTCCAACGTGCGCAATGACTATGGAAACCACAAGCATAGATGCAAAGATCACGACCAAGGTGGGTCCAACCTTGATACCAGGCGTTTCGTCTTCGAAGAAACGTATAAGACCAGCTCCACCAGAGGGCATCGGCCCTTCACCTTTCTTCTTCTTGCGTTTCTTTTGGGTCTTAGGCATGCCTTTGTATCTCCTGGACCGATGACTTGAGCCTGGTATCAACTTTTAATCCTTTTGACCGGTCAGGGGTTGGAATTCAATCAGGGGGCTTCAGTACACTCACAGGGCGTCTTTCCACACTTGGAGCACACTCCACTGTACTTGCTGTATAGCGCTTCTGAGAGATCGATGTCCAAGAGGTTCGCAATCGAGCACACCCACGCAAAAACATCTGCGACCTCATCAGATAGTTCGTTTCTGCTTTTGCTTCTCAGGATTGCGTCGCTCAGCTCGCCCAGTTCCTCGAAGGTTCTAAGCAATGTTCTCTCGAGTCCTCTTGCCCTGTCTCTCTCTAGGTAGATGCTACGTATCATGTCCTGCGCTTCTTTCGTATCCATGAGGTTTCATCCTACAAAGTCCACGATTGCAGTGGTCCCTTACATGAATCTCAAATGCTCGTAAGCAGGTGTGTCAGTGTCGAAAGCATAGTGGACCTTTTGATAGTCCTTTCTAAACTCTGCAACTTCAGCTGCAATTTTGTTTACGTCTTCACCTTTCATGACTACACGGTGCATGAGCTCTGCGATTGCATCCATCTCGGACTCCTTCATGCCTAGCCTCGTCATCTCGCTCGTGCCCAGTCGAATTCCGCCGGGTGTTTTGTAATCACGCCCCATCTTCTTATCCCAAGGCAGAAGATTGCGATTGATCACGATATTTGCGTTCTCCAGCTCCTCTTCCACAGTTCGACCGTTTTTCATTGGTGAGCCTGATATGTCCGCTAGAACCACATGGGATTCCGTGAAGCCCTTGTCTTCTGCAATCACTTTCCATCCTCTCTCATGGAGCGATTGTGCCAGAGCCTTGGCATTCTTGAGTATCTGGTCCATGTATGCATCTCCAAACTCAGTCATCTCTGCGAGTACTACAGCGAGTCCGGCGACGTTGTGCAGGTGGTGATTGCTAAGCATTCCTGGGAATGATGCCTTCTTAATCGGTTCAGTGAATTCAGCCTTGGACAAGACAATGCCGTGCTGTGGACCAGGCATGGTCTTATGCGTTGAGGCAGTCATGATGTCTGCACCCTCCCTCAACGGGTCCTGAAATCGTCCTGCTGCAATTAGGCCTGAAACATGCGCTGAGTCATAGCCAATCTTCATTTCGTATTCGTCAGCAATCTCTCGGAACTCCTTCACCGGATGTGGGAATGGGAATACACTGCCACCGAAGAGCAAGAACTTGATTTCCTTCCCGTCTGCATGCATTTTCTTGATTAGCTTCATGCTTGCATCCACATCGATGTTGAACTCATTATCATCAAAGATCCAGTTCCTCACCTTGTGGCCTCTTATTGCCCCGGCAGTTCCTCCAAGGTTCTTCCTAGCGTGAGAGATGTGTCCACCGTGCGCAATTGATAGCGCCATCATCCTTTCCATGGGGGCCATAACTGCTGTGTACATCACCAGATTGGCTACTACTCCGGATATTGGTCGCACGTCAGCAAACTCTGCTTTGAACAGTTTCTCAGCGAGATTTATGCAGATTAACTCCACTTCGTCGATGTACTTACAACCTGCATACACTCTCTCTCCCGGCCAGCCCTCTGCATAACGGTCTCGAAAGTCACTGACTATCGCAGATCTAACGGCTGGTGATGACACATTCTCTGATGCAATGAGGTTGATTGTATTCTGCATCCATGTGTCATGTTTCTCTATAAGCCCAAATACTTCATCGTAAAGCTTCTTGTGGTCGCTCAAACATAGAGCCTCCTTATCCTGAAGATGTTGATCGCTAGACCTATCTTCGTTATATGACTTACGACCTGACCTCTTCTCTTGGCTCTCATCTTTCTTCTAGTGCAGTTCAAAACTTGAAGGTGTTCAAGTAGTAACCCTAAGCAGTAAGATTCAGTCATAAAACAATAAATAGGCCAGCTAGGGCACCTGAATATCATACTTCGAGTTACCCCTATAGCGCGAGGTTAGTGCAGTGGACGGTTCAAAGAGAATTTAATAGAATCAATCCGTAGGCCACTAAACCGGATTCGCAAACCCCCGGCCAGCATCGTGGGCCAACAGAATCAGCTACGTTACCGATTCATTCTTGGGTTTACTCTAGTAACCTGCCCAATCTTGATTTTCTCACAGATAGTTTGTAGCGAGGGATTATTCGGGTTTCAGTCCTTTTCTATACTGGCTTTTCTGATTCTCATTGGTTTAGTTGCTAGCCGTAGTGGCCATCTGAATTTGGCTGTTGCTATCGACCTACTTAGCCTTTCGACATTCCCATATATTGCCCTCATAATCAAAGAAACATGGTCCTTAGAGTATTCTATTCTCATCTGGATACCAATGACTATGCTCATTGGAGGTAACCTGCTAAACCAAAGAGCGGTTGCACTTTTCATTGGAGCACATGATGTGGTCTTTCTATTTGTGGTTCTAGTTCATCCGGGGGCATCCATTTTCATGTCTGCTTTTCTAGAGTCAATTATACCTCTTTTTGCCATTTCATTCCTAGTATTCGTAGGTTCGTTAGCAAGACAAAGCCACACGAATCAGCTCGAGAAGTTAAACAATGAGCTAGACGCGAAGAATAGAGAACTGAACATCTATACATCATTACTTACCCATGATATTGGAAGTGACTTGCATACATGCCTACTCAGTACTGAGGCCATTTCTCAATCACTAGTTTTTGATCCTGCAAGTGCAAGAAAGCACATCATAACAGCACTTACAACTGGGCAGAGAATGGGTACTCTTCTGCAAGTTTTTTCAGAAGCAAAAGTCGTTCCAAAATCCGATGTTGCAAGCTTGATTGAGAGGATAGCTGAACAAGCACAAATCACTCATGGGAATCTTGAAATAAATATAGCAGCAGATGAGCAATGTCGCAGCTATTGTATTGTCAGTAGATTGATACCAATGGTTTTTGTTAATCTATTTCGCAATTGTGCAATGCATGCGGGCAAAACACCTACAGTAGAAGTCACAATTTCAATGAATGGGTCTGAAGCAATAATCACCGTGAATGATGATGGGCCCGGCGTGGATCCTTCTATCCGTGACAATCTATTTGAGAAGGGCGTGACAGGAACAAAAAGTGTGGGCACAGGAATGGGTCTATACTTGATAAAACAGATATTAGAAACGCACCACGGAACAATATCTCTCTTGGATGAAGACGAATGTGAAGGCTGTGGATTTCATATCACCCTACCTTGTACCCCTTTTGCACAGATGACTTAGCAGGCTTCCTCACCAGGGCGAAAGCCACCAATACCACAATCACCTCAGCTCAAGACGGCGAAGCACCGCTGTGTGGGCCGTGGGGCCGAAATCTTCAGCTATGACGCATGAAACACCTAGGACAATATTCGTGAGGCCTTCTTTAAATGAAGCACGAAGAGATTCTCACTAGTTTCTTTGAGTCTATAATACTCTATGCTACCTCCGTAGTGTTCCATGAGCAGTCTTACAGTGAAGAGCCCGAGCCCGAGTGCAGTCTTGCTTGGATTTAGGTCTTCAACGAGTGATTCTTGGACATCTTCTGGCAGTTCCTTCCCTTCTGATTTAACATTTACAGCCAGATCGAGTGGTGAATCCTCAACACTCACCAATATCGTGGGATTCTCAGTCAAGCCGTTCTCTAGGAAATGGATGAAGATATTTACAAAAATCAGTTCACCCAAGTCGTCAGCTAGTATCCAAGTTTCTCTATCCATCGATGGAATAGTTAAACTAAATTCTCTTTCTTCTCCCATCTCTCCAATGGTTCCTACGGCTTGATTTATGACCTGTATTAACTCTACAGGTTTTAACTGAGTCTTGAAGCCCTCCTTGATCTTTGTCAATTTGGCAACTTGTCCGAGGATGAATTTGACCCTCTTGCTTATCTCAAGAGCGGCATCTCGGGTGTCTGCCTTGAGCATTTCATCCTCATAGTGGTCTGCCATGATTTCGATATACGTCGACATACTCTGAAGCAGATTGCCTATCTCATGACTCCACATATTCAGATAGTACTCACTCTCCTGTCTAGAGAGTTCCAATTGCTTTGTTCTTTCTGCAACAATTACTTCGAGTGTTCTATAGGGCTCTGCCACTGACACAGTCACCATTGCTATTCCCAAGAGAACGAATCCTACTATCATTCCTAGGAATGAAATTATCTCCGAAACCTGAAATGACTCAGTCTGAATGGCAAAAAGGACAATAGACCATAACCAAAGAAGTAGGGCTAGAGCAGAGGCCAAGTCTATGCGGTTTCTCTCTTGTTTCCACGCTCTCAGATACTTCACCAGTGCAGCAAGGAATGACACACTAACAGCAAATACAAGGGCAATACCATAGGGAGTTATGCCAACTCCTGGCTCTAATGTCATGAAGAGCGGGGTAGGGATAAAGAAGAACACTAAGGCAAGACCTGGCAGGATAATACCACCCCAGATAATTGAGATGCTCTTTTGTTTTTTGGTGATTTGTCCAGCTGTCAATGTTCCTGAGAGCACACCAGGGATCATTGCAAGCCCCATGAGTGAGAGGATTGTCTGATTTCTCTCCCGGCTTACGAAGAATGACGACCATGCTGAAAATGCTGGATGTGTCGCCATATATAGAAATGAGAGGAGAATTACATTGATACCTAGGAACAGAAGATTTAGTTCTCTAAAATGATGTTCCTGCAAATAATAAACGAGAGAGTATGTCGCAACAACTCCTGCAATAGCTGCAAAGAGAGCTATGACAATGGAAAACCAAAATGAAAAGACTTCTCGTTCAAGTAGTTGCCATGTGTAGCTCTGAAAGGGTGCTGATGCGAGAATTATGAAGGTGACAGCAAATAGGATGATTATCACCCAGTCCATCTCGGTGAGCTTTTTGCGGCTGTTCATTCCCTATCCCCTAATGAATAGACGTAGGATACTGCATCTAATGACTGTTTCTCAGTTACAGTTTCTTTGTTCATCGAAATATATACAGGGCCGTTCTTGGATTGACAATCAAGTGTCCAACTGATAATGAGCGGCCAGTGGCTTAGCCAATAATCAGATGATTGTATAGAAGGAAGTGGCGGGCCGGGCGGGATTCGAACCCGCGGCCAACAAGTTAAGAGCCTGTCGCTCTACCGGGCTGAGCCACCGGCCCATGTTTTCGCATCTGTCCTGTTTTGGGTTATAGAGGTTTCGGAATGTTATGGGAATAGAAGGACCTATTTCTGAGAAGGCCTTTCGAAATGTTTCAATCCACTCCTGACCCATAAAACCGATTTCTTTGGATTCCCTGATTAAATCAGATATCCTATTTGGTTTTCAGAGTATTACACAGAAAACCTCTTCTTGCGGGTAGCTCTTATCTTTAGAGGTGATTAGGATGCGTGGGGAATCCCATCTTCTTGTTTCAATACTCATCGCTCTCCCTACAAGCATGGTATTGTTCAATTTACTTCCTGCTGAGAATTTCAATGCCATTATCTATCTACTGGGGGGAGTAATGATAGGCAGTTTACTTCCTGATGTTGACGCTTCTGATGCTAAGGTCATGCATGGCTACTGGAAACCTATAGGGCTTTTTGGAAAATACCTATTCTATAAACCCATGACATGGGTTCTACGAAGCAGATCCGAATCATTTCAGGAACAACATCGTGGTTATCTACACTCGCTTATTGGATGCCTATTAGCAGCTGTGTTCTTTGCAATTCCGATTGGGGTTATTTTTCTAGTTTCCATATTTCTCTGGACGGTTCCAATTGAGCTCGCATTCCTCATCTGGTATCTTTGGATTGGCCTACCGTTTGGTTTCTTGATGCATCTTTTTGAAGACAGTTTCACGAAGTCAGGGGTTCGCTGGTTCTTTCCAAGAGGCAAGGCATACTCTGGTCAAACAAGAACAGGAAAGAGAAGTGAATACAACCTCACATCGGCATTCATAATCCTCTATGGTCCGATGACAATATTCGTGTGGATGCAACCCGCTAGTTTCGATTTATTACTTGGGACTATCTTGGGGTCAATATTACTTCTAGGTGTTCTCTATGCAGTCAATCCGATAATAAGCAAGCTCAGTCAGTAGGAAATCGAATTCCTTCTTGTTCGCCATTCCTAATTCTACAACCAATCACTGAGCAAGGAAACCGATAATCATCGAGGAAACGCTATGGTTCCAACTTCCAGAACACATTTTACGAGCGCCTGAAAATACGTTTTGGCCGGAGTTGACAAGATATGATACTGCTAAACCCCAACAATCACACGCGTAAGTATCCTGATGAAGCATCAAAAGAAATCATGCTTAGGACAATCCAGTTCTTTGAGAATAAGGGAAAAGTCAAGCTCAAGAATGACGACCACGCATTGGTCTGGTATCAGGATTTTCTTGATTATGTCAAGAAGGAGGAAATCTTCTACAAGCTACTTACGCCGTCAGAATACGGGGGGGAAGGTTGTCGCTGGGATACATGGCGAAACATGGAATTCAATGAGATTCTAGCCTTTTACGGACTGCATTACTGGTATACCTGGCAGGTGACAGCCCTCGGATTGGGGCCAATATGGATGAGCAAGAATGAGGGGGTGAAGCAGAAGACAGCTCAACTACTGAAAGATGGCGGCGTATTCGCTTTCGGATTGAGTGAGAAAGAGCATGGTGCTGACATATACTCATCCGAGATGCTGCTCAAGGTGTTGGGTGATAACAAGTACAAGGCAAAGGGCAGCAAGTACTACATAGGAAATGGCAACATAGCTAGCTTGGTTTCCATCTTCGCCAAGACAGACAAACCTACAGATCCGAATGACAAAAAGTACGGAAACTACGTGTTCTTCGTTGCTGACTCGCAGCATGAAAAGTATGAGTGCGTCAGAAACCTTGTTGCAGTCCAATCATACGTAGCAGAGTATAAGCTCAATGACTATCCAATAACTGATGCAGATATCCTATCCACTGGGCGGGATGCTTGGGATTGCACGCTTAATACAGTCAATCTATGCAAGTACAATCTAGGCTGGGCGTCGATAGGAATCTGTACCCACGCCTTGTATGAAGCCATCAATCACGCTGCTAACCGGTATCTGTATGGCCACTGGGTTACTGACTTTTCACATGTCCGTCACCTATTGGTTGATGCATATTCACGTCTTGTTGCGATGAAGCTGTTTGCCAAACGAGCTGGGGACTACATGCGAGCAGCCACTCTTGAAGATCGTCGCTACATTCTCTATAACAGCATGGTGAAAATGAAAGTCACCAGCGAGGGGGAGAAAGTAATCGACCATCTTTGGGACGTGATTGCGGCAAAAGGGTTTGAGGCTGAAACGTTCTTCTCCGCGGCGACTAGAGATATACGAGCGTTGCCCAAGCTGGAGGGAACAGTTCATGTTAACATGGCACAGATAATCAAGTTCATGCCAGCCTATTTCTTCATGAGTGATGAATGTCCTGAAATTCCGACGGTAGATACTCCCAAGCATGACGAATTCATGTTCAATCAGGGCATAACAAAAGGGATGGGCCTGATACGGTTCCATGACTACCGCAAAACGTATGACACCGTCAACTTGCCAAATGTGGACGTCTTCAAGGGGCAGATCCAATCTTTCAACGAGTTCATGGCCGAGGCGACACCCGATGAAAAACAGGGAGAGGATCTTGACTTTATTCTCAATGCTGGAGAACTATTCACGTTGGTGGTGTATGGACAGCTCATTATAGAGAACGCTGAGAAGCACGATATTGGTGATGCACTACTCGACCAGATATTCGATTTCATCGTACGCGATTTCTCATTGTACGCCCTAAAGCTTCATTCCAAGCCGAGTAGCACTGAGAAACAACAGGAAATACTTCTGAGATGCATTAGGAAACCAAATGTCGATGAAGATCGCTTTGGAAAGGTGTGGGAGGAAGTCCATTTGCTGAAGGACCTGTATGAAATGAAGCAATAGTAGCCAACGCACTAGTGTTTCCATCTCCCGACGAACGCGCTGTTCTTGGGTATCGCATCAATATGGAGGATATTTATCCTGCCAATACCGCACGTCTGCAGTCCATACATCGGGTTTCAGGTGTGCGAATATGACGATTTCTATCAAGAATAACAAGTTCATTCTTACTGTACTTGTTTTGGCAATTGTACTGGCGGGAATGACATTCGGGAATATTCCCGGGTCAGCAACGTCTACAAGTGTTCAGGTTGTTGACGGCACGACTTACAACTTCGCCGACTATCCCGCACTTACCCATGAACAGATTGCAGTCTTCAACTACCTAGACACGCTTGTTTCTCAACCATATGGCTCCTGGGATGGATGGTACATCTATCCTGAGGTCGTTTCTCTAGTTCATTACCAACTGGCCTTCATGACCTACTCCATAGCTCGGATGTTTGAGGTCACAAATGGCTACAGAACAGGCTACTACTCTGATGTTGCCTATGACCTGATTAAGAAGATGAACACAACTGAGGAGGTATATCATAACAACTCAATTGAGTCCATGGAATGGCTTCGCCCCAGCATTGGCTACGCCAACTGGACCGAGTACTACTACCCAGATCCCATAAACCATGACGCGGATGATGTATACACTGGGGGCTACAGAGAACCAGCGAACATAATGTGGACCGCTCATTATGCATTGATGGAGCTCCTACACGAGCGAAGTTTCAACACGGGCGAGTTCTTTGATGAGTACAACTGGTACATGGAGGACTGGAATAACTCTCTGACAACAGATGGTTTGGGTAATGCAACGGAGGGCGGTATCTGGGAGTGTGGACTCATTCCATGTCAACCGTATGAGGTCTGGACGCAGTGCAATAGTATTCCTATCCTCTTCACGGAGCTCTATGACAACATGTTTGGCTCGAACTACATGCCCATTTGGGATTACGGCCTCAATTTCATGAATACTGTTATGCAAGACCAGTACGGTCTCTTTGTTGACGGCTATTTCGTGCAGGAACCAATGGGCTACATGGACACACACCTCAGTACACAGCAACCATTCCCTGGTAATCAGCTAGATGCCTACATTGATGATGGTCGACCGTATGTTTCTGCTTACGGTGTTGCATGGTCGATGCTGTTTCTCGAATACACTCAGGAGAATGAAACCATCCACGATTATCCGATATTTCTCGATGTCTATGGCAAAGACATCTCAGGCGACAAGATGTACATAATCGATTCCTACAACAACCCCTCTGGCTTTGGCACATACGACATTCTAGCGAATTTGTATACTGTCGCTCTAGCATTGCAGAGAGGGGACCTTACAACAAGGGACCGGATTCTCAACTTCCTTTGGAGCCCATATAACAAGGTGTGGTCACCAGATGGCAGAGCAATGCACTGGGATTCCTTGGCTGTTGAACCATTCCTTCAGTCAAGTCTAGGTTATGGTTACATATGGGCCACGGTTCCAGTGACTGTGAAGGATCTTGCCGAGCCTCGTCCTACGGAGTTCTGGGACTATCCCTACATCAGCGAAGCTAATGATGACGTGATTTGGGTCTATCAGGCTCATTGGGACCCCGTTAGTGGAGGATTCATTCTGAACATTAGGGTGGATGAAACTGCTGAGTTGACATTCAGTAACTTCGCTTCATCACCTATCGCTTACTCCGGAGGAGTTATGTTTGGTGAGTTCGTTGCGGCTGAAGGAAACTATAAGCTAACACTTGAACCGGGGACCTATCATCTAGTGATCGTAGAAGGAGGTATGTAGATGTCCAAAGCACCTGAACAAGAAACCCCTCAGAGCGAGGAAGAAGGCATCCTGGAGAAATTTCAGATTCAAAGCTCAGAGATGCTCCTTTGGACTATATTGTATGGTCTTCTGGGTGCAGGATTCTTCATAATACTGTCTTTCATTCCAAGGCCGTACATCATGGTGGATTTGTTCATGTTCGGACTCGCTCCGGCCATGGCAATAATCACCGTGGCAGGCGCGATACGCGGGCCAATAGCTGGGTTCCTGACAGGCTATATCGGTACGCTTGTCTATGACCTAATTGTTTCTGCAACAGTTGTGACGTTCACCCTTACAGCAGTTGCTTTTGGTTTAATGGGCTTTATTGTTGGCATCGCGAGATATGACTTCACTAGCGGCCGTTCATTGGTGAAGATGTCGATTCTGTCTATCATTGGTCTTATATTCACGGTTCTCCTGACTGTGGTGATCGGACTCACAGTGGAGGTTTATGCAGATCTAGTTGTTCTAGGCTTCGTAATGCTGCCGCTTCTGACTGTAGGAATCCCATCGGTTTTCCTCCTGACTCCACTCTTTGCACGTCTATGGCACTTAGTTATGTCAAAGGTTATGCCCGAGGCATTAGTCCGGTAGATGCTGGTGGGGGTATTTGCCCCCGTCTCACTGTGCAGGCAATCATATCACAATTACATGTTCACTGTGTTTCTGAAAGGTATTTATGGTGCTTGTCCTGTCCAAATGAGATTTTCCTGCCATGATATCGAGGTGTAGACCATGCTCCTGAAAGAGAATAAGTTCTTCATAGTTACTCTGATTCTGTGCATCATCCTTTTCAGTACAACCTTTGGTAATCTGCCCACCGCGCCAGTTGCCATGAGTACGCAGATAATTGACGGAACCACATACAATTTCGCTGACTACGGTTTAATTGATCACGAAGCACTCGCGGTCTTCAACTATCTTGATAGCTTTATCACCGAGAAGCCCTACGACAACTGGGAGGACTGGTATGCTGAAGGAGCCCATGGGCTGTTGCATTATGTCATAGCATTTATGACATACTCAGTGTCACAAATGTTTGCAGCC